>CAZSHQ010000085.1:0-4653 GCA_964606995.1 uncultured Dehalococcoidia bacterium
TGGGCATCATCGCCCCGTCACGATCGCGGGGTCGCATACGTCTTTACTCTCAGGCCGACATCAGCCGCCTGCGTCAGATCCAGCGCCTGATCAACGACCTGGGGGTGAACCTGGCGGGCGCGGAGGTGATCCTGCGCCTCAACGACCGCATCCGGCAGATGGAACAAGAGATGGAAGAGCTGCGCATAGAATTGCAGCGGCTGCGGGACAGGCACCTGCCCCAGCCGATGGAGTGACGGATCATTCGAGAGAGGGGATAGGACAATGCCAACGCCGACGGAAGAACTGGTTGCCACCATCAGCGAGAGGTTGAAGGCTGCCGCTGACGTCAAGGTGGTCTACGGCGAGCCGCAGGTCATCGAAGGCAAGACCATCATCCCCGTGGCTGTGGCCTCCTACGGCTTTGGCGCCGGGGCTGGCGGCCGGGGTCGCTGGGGTGGCGGCGAGCAGGGCGAGGGAGGCGCTGGCGGCGGTGGTGGCGTGTCGGTCAAGCCGGTGGGTGTAGTGGAAGTGACCGCCGAAAGGACGCGCTTCATTCCTATCGTCGATGTCAATCGCTTGGCCACGCTGGGCCTGATCGCCCTGGTCGTGATCCTCTTCTGGTTCCGGCGCACGTTCCGGCGGCGGTAGCGCAGTGCAGGAGGTGTCAGCCGCCTGGCTAGTGTAGCTGCAGGGCTTGAGCCCTGCAAAGGCAGACCTGAAGGTCTGCAGCTACGGCTGATAAGAGATGGTCTAATCGAGAGGTGAAGCGATCATGATGAGACAAGACAGATTCACAGAACAAGCCCAGGAGGTGCTGGCCGCCTCCCAGGAGCTGGTGCGCAAGGAGCGCCACGCCCAGTGGGACGTGGAGCACGTCCTCTTCGCCCTGCTGAACCATCCGGGAGGGCTGGCCCAGCAGATCCTGGAGCAACTCAAGGTCGACCCGCGGCAGGTCAGCGAGCGGGTGGCCGCCGTTCTGGAGCGCATGTCCAAGCTGGCCTACGATGTGGTGCAGGTCTACACCACCCCTCGCATCGTGCGCATGCTCGAGGCGGCCAACGCCGAGGCCGAGCGCTTCAAGGACGAATACGTGGGCGTGGAGCACCTGCTCATCGCCGTCGCCGATGAGCGGGAGGGTGAGTCGGCCAGGATCCTGCGCGAATTCAGCATCGACAAGGAGCGGATCTACCAGGCGCTGGCCCAGATTCGCGGCGATACCCGCATTACCGACCAGCGGGCGGAGAGCAAGTACCGCGCCCTGGAGCGCTACAGCATCGACCTCAGCGAGCTCGCCCGCCAGGGCAAGCTGGACCCGGTCATCGGCCGCGACGACGAGATCAAACGGGTGATGCAGGTCCTCAACCGCCGCACCAAGAACAACCCGGTGATCATCGGCGAGGCGGGCGTGGGCAAGACGGCCATCGCCGAGGGCCTGGCCCAGAAGATCGTCGCCGACGATGTCCCCGAGAACCTGAAGGGCAAGCGAGTGCTGGCCCTGGACATGGGGGCGATGGTGGCCGGCAGCAAGTTCCGGGGCGAGTTCGAGGAGCGCCTGAAGGCGGTGATGGACGAGATCAAGCGGGCCCAGGGCGAGGTCATCGTCTTCATCGACGAGATCCACCAGGTGATGGGCGCCGGCGCCGCCGAGGGGGCCATCGATGCCAGTACCATGCTGAAGCCCGCCCTCTCCCGCGGCGAGCTCCAGTGCGTGGGGGCCTGCACCCTGGACGACTACCGTCAGCACATCGAGAAGGACCCCGCCCTCGAGCGCCGCCTGTCGCCCGTGTACATCGACGAGCCCTCGCCTGAGGACACCATCGAGATGCTGAAGGGCCTCCGCCCTCGCTATGAGGCTCACCACAAGGTGGAGATAACGGACGAGGCCATCGAGGCGGCGGTCAAGCTGTCCAGTCGCTACGTCACCGAGCGCTTCCTGCCCGACAAGGCCATCGACCTGATCGACGAGGCGGCCAGCAAGCACATCATCGAGGCCCAGGCCCTGTCGCCGGAGCTGCGGCAGACGAAGGGTCGCATCGATGAGCTGGCCCGCCAGGAGGAGGCGGCCTCCGGTCGCGGGGACTACCAGGAGGCGGCCCGCATAAAGAGCGAGCGGCTGCAACTGGAGAATGAGTACGAGACCGCCAAGGCGCAGTGGGCGGGGGAAGACAAGGTCGACATGACGGTGAGCGCCTCCGACATCGCTAGCCTGGTGGCCAACATGACCGGCATCCCCGTCGACCGGCTGATGGAGGGGGAGGCCGACAAGCTCCTGCGCATGGAGGAGCGCATCCACGAGCGCATCGTCGACCAGAACGAGGCGGTGGCCGCCGTATCCGACGCCATCCGCCGTGCCCGCTCCGGCCTCAAGGACCCCAAGCGGCCCATCGGCAGCTTTGTCTTCCTGGGCCCCACCGGCGTGGGCAAGACGGAGCTGGCCAAGGCCCTGGCCGAGTTCATGTTCGACGACGAGGACGCCATGGTGCGCGTCGACATGTCCGAGTACCAGGAGCGCCACACGGTGTCCCGCCTCATCGGCGCCCCGCCGGGATACGTGGGCTATGAGGAGGGCGGCAGCCTCACCGAGGCCGTGCGCCGTCGCCCCTATCGCGTCGTCCTCTTCGACGAGGTGGAGAAGGCTCACCAGGACGTGTTCAACATCCTCCTCCAGATACTGGAGGACGGTCGTCTCACCGACGGCCACGGCCGTACGGTGGACTTCCGCAACACGGTGGTGATCATGACCTCCAACCTGGGCACGGCCGAGTTCCAGCGGCCCGCGGTGGGCTTCATGCCCGCCGAGAGGCAGACCAAGAGCGAGAGGGAGCGGCTGCGCAGCGCCGTGGAGAAGGCCCTCAAGGAGGCCTTCCGCCCCGAGCTGCTCAACCGCATCGATGAGACGATCATCTTCGAGCCGCTGACGGAGGAAGACCTGAAGCAGGTCGTCGAGCTGCTGACCAACGACGTGCGCAAGCGCCTGGCCGAGCGGGGCGTCGGCCTGGAGCTGACGGAGGCGGCCAAGGAGGCGCTGGTTAAGGAGGGCTTCGACCCCGTGTTCGGCGCCCGCCCCCTGCGGCGCACGGTGCAGCGGCGGGTGGAGAACCCGCTGTCCAAGCGCATCCTGGCCGGCGAGTTCGGCGAGGGCGACACGGTGCTGGTGGACATCGAGGGCGAGGAGTACGTCTTCAGCCGCGAGGAAGCGAAGGTGGGCGCGAGGGGATAGGGCCCGAAAAGAGACGCTGGCAAGGCATGACGGCCGACGCCAGGGCCACGCTGGTCGGGACCGCGAAGGACAGTGGCTACCCCGGAAGCCACGGACAGCCCGAGGGAGGGTCGTGGGTCCTAATCTAGAGCGGCGTACTGTCCCAGAAAGGGACGGATGTCCAAGGGGCTAGCGCCGGGAACCTGAAGCTGATAAGTTCCGTCCCTCCCCTTGACGTTGAACTTCACCTGTCCGCCGCTCCGGCTTAGGCGAGACCAAACGCCCGACATAGACGTCATAGGGAGAACGAAGTCCAAGACCTCTCCATCCGTCCGCTGGCACCGCAGGACTACCGAGTCGAACTGCGTGTCTGGAATTCCCAAGAACCAGGCGTTTGGCTTCTTTGGGTCTTCTGTGGCTGTCACTATGCCAACGCGCGAGTTTGACCGCGTCCTGTAGATTACGCCCTTCTGGGGGATAAGGGCGTGTCTTCTGGCGAACTCTTCCCTCAGCTCGTTTCCACGTTCTCGGCGGCTTCTCGCATCCGTCTTGTGGGGCGGGGGCTCCCTCAGTATTTCATCGGGACTGCTGAGGCGCGCCTCGTGGCTTCTGACGCGATCCTGCAAAGCTACGGCTGCTTTCTCGTCACCCTCGATTCCCGCGAGCAAATCGGAGAGGACCCTAATCCGTGTCGTATCTCGCTCCTTCGCTGCCTGCTCGATGGCCGCGATAGCACGATTCTTCAAGGCGGCTAACTCCGCTCTCAAATCCATCCCACCCTCCTTCGCAGAATAGTAAAGTTAGCAGTGAAGTACAGTGTAGACTAGTAATAGGTGATTGTCAAGTCCCCGCGACGTTTCTTTTCGACAACGTCACGCGCTGCGCGATAGCTTGTGCGGGCTAGGGTGTTGGCAAGCTCAGCGTACTGACGAAGTGCGGTGCCCACGCTTTTCGTAGCCATGCGGTCGATGTAGAATGGCTTACGTGGTCGCGGGTGAGTTCACGGGGCCTGGAGGTTGACGGACGATGACAATGCGGCTTTCTGACGCGACCAGACAGCACCTGCGGGCGGCCTGCAAGGAGAACCTGCTGGCCATCAGGGCGCTCCTGGATGTCCTCATCGGTGAGGCCGAGCCCGCCCCGGCCCGCGCTCCTGCCCCCTCCGAGCGGGCGGCCAGGCCGCGAGCGCCCCGCCGCTCGTCTACATAGAAGGTCGTAGGGGTCGTTCGCGAACGACCCCTACCCGATGGCCCGTAGCTGCCTGCCGTCGCTTGCATTTGGTAGCCAAGCCCGCTATCATGGGCGCAATTGATGGCTCAGGAGGAGCCGATGCGTGTGAACACTCGTACCGAGGCCCTGGCAGTCGCCCTTCTGCCCCAGAAGGGCATCCTGGTGCAGGCGGCGCTGGTGCTGGCTGCCAGCACCTTCACCGCCCTTGCCGCCCAGGCGCGGGTCAACCTGCCTTTCACCCC
>CAZSHQ010000086.1:0-4604 GCA_964606995.1 uncultured Dehalococcoidia bacterium
CACAAGGGCGCTTTCTACATCGGCTTGAGGCCCCGGAGCTACGTGTCGCGCGCCGGTGAGCCAGCCAGCGTGGACATGCTCACCCTGGACAGCGAAAGAAACGTAGCCCCCAACGTCCCTATGACCATCAGCGTTTATGAGCGAAAATGGGTAAGCGTCAAGGAGAAAGATGCAGAAGGCGAGTACTATTGGCGTAGCGAACCCGAGGACACCCTTGTGGAGACCCTCGGGGCCAGGACCGACGAGGACGGCGAGGGCTCCGTCACGTTCGTCCCGGCCAAGAGCGGCCACTATCGCCTGGTGGCCGAGGCTGTTGACGCATCAGGCAACAGCGTTCGCAGCGCAACCTACGTATGGGTGAGCGGCCCCGACTACATTCCCTGGCGGATGGACACCGGCGACCGCATAGAGATGGTCTCCGACAAGAAAAAGTATGCTCCCGGGGAGACAGCCCAGATCCTGGTCGCTGCTCCCTTTGAGCAGAGCCAGGGCCTGATCACTATCGAGCGGGGGCGCATCATCGACCACCGGGTCGCCGACTTCCCCAGCAACAGCACGATCATCGAGGTTCCCATCACCAGCGCCCACATCCCCAACATCTACGTCTCGGTGGCCCTCTTCAAGCCGCCCACGCCCTCCAATTCGGTGGCCTCGTTCAAGATGGGCTACGTTGAGCTTGAGGTCTCCACCGACGAGAAGGTCATTCAGGTATCCATCGAGCCGAACAAGGAACGCTTCAAGCCCCGCGACGAGGTGACGTACACCATAACGACGACCGACGTTCAGGGTCAGCCTGTATCTGCGGAGGTATCGCTGGCCCTGGTGGACGCCGCCCTCCTCTCCCTGGCCGATGAAAGCACTCCCAAGCCCCTGAAAGCCTTCTACGAGCGTCGGGGCCTGGGCGTGCAGACGAGCGCCGCCTATGCTCAATCGATAGATCGGCTCAACCAGCTGGGCGGCGGCTCTCCTCGTGAGCCCGGCGGCAAAGGGGGCGGCGGCGGTATGGCGGGCGAGGTAAGGCGCATCTTCCGCGATACCGCCTACTGGAACGCGACTGTCCGCACCGATGATGAAGGGCGGGCCACCGTTAGCGTCGAACTGCCGGACAACCTGACGACCTGGCGTCTCACAGCCAAGGCAGTCAATGAGGCGACCCAGGTAGGCGACGCCACGAACGATATTGTGGTTGCCAAGGACCTGCTCATCCGGCCGGTCACGCCTCGATTCTTCGTCTCAGGCGACACCGCTCGGCTCGAGGCGATCGTCCACAACTACACGGACCAGCGGGTCGAGGTGGCAGTGAGCCTCAGTGCCACTGGCCTAGCTATTGACGGCTCATCAGCCCACAGCGTGTCCATCCCGGCCGGTGAATCCCACGAGGTAGTGTGGCAAACAAGCGTGGCTCTGGCCGACCAGGCCACTCTCACCTTCAGCGCCCGAGCGGCCAACGGCCTCTCCGACGCCGTCGAACTCGAGCTGCCGGTATACGCCTACGGCACGCCGGAGGTTGTGGGCAACGCCGGTCAGGTGATCGACTCTGTGAGGGAGATCGTCCAGCTTCCAGACTACATCGACCGCGAGCGGGGGGAGCTGACGCTGGAGCTTTCTCCTTCCCTGGCCGCCAGCATGCGCTATAGTCTCCGCTATGTTGAAGGGTATGAGTACGAGTGCACAGAGCAGACCATCAGCCGGTTTCTGCCACGACTAGTCCTTTATCGGGCGATCAACAAGCTGGGCCTGGCGGACACCTTCGGCCTCGAGGGGGAGCTGCCGGGGCTGGTCGCCCGCTCCATCCAGCGGTTGTACCGCGGCCAGAACTGGGACGGCGGCTGGGGATGGTGGTTCGGCGACACCAGCAACCCGGAGATCACCGCTTATGCGGTCTTCGGCTTGGCGGAGGCGCGAGAGGCAGGGTTCGCGGTGGACGACTATGTGCTTGAAAGGGCTTCACATTTCCTTGACGACTATCTGAATGAGCCAACTGATGTGCTCCACCCTCAGAACCCGGACACGCGGGCCTTCATGCTTTTCGCCCTGGCCGAAGCCGGGCAGGGCAGCTTGGGGCTGACCAATGCCCTCGCTGAGAGGCCTGAGGCGCTCAGCAGCTATGGCAAGGCGTTTGCGGCCATGGCCCTTTTAGACCTCACCGATAACCCGTCGAACTTCAGAATCCAGGCTCTCATCTCCGACCTGACCAACGCGGCCATCCTGAGCAACACCGGCACCCACTGGCAGGAGGAGGAGGAAGACTACCGCACGATGAATTCTGCCACCCGCTCCACGGCCATCGTCCTGGATGCGCTAGTGCGGGTCAGGCCCGACCATCCCCTGGTGGACAGCACCGTGCGCTGGCTGATGGTGGCCCGCCGCGACGGTCACTGGGAGACGACCCAAGAGACAGCCATGAGCCTGCTCGCCCTGACAGACTTCCTGGAAGCCAGCGGCGAACTGGAGGCTGACTACTCCTATCAGGTACGGGTCAATGGGGAAACCCTCTCCGAAAAGGAGATAGAGGCGTCCGACCTGGGCGAATCAGAGAAGCTGGTGGTGTCCGTGCGCGACCTGTTGATCGGAGAGGACAATGAGGTGGACATAGCCCGCGCTCCTGCTGACAGCGAGGGGCGTCTCTACTACACCATGCACCTGCGCTATTTCCCGCCTGCGGAAGAGGTCGAGGCTGCCAACTACGGGGTTGGCGTATCGCGGGAATATCTGCCAGTGGACGGGGCTGAGGGCAAGATCGAGAGCGCGGCCCTGGGTGACATGGTCAAGGTGCGGCTCACGCTGGTGGCGCCCACCGATCTCCACTACGTGGTGGTGGAAGATCACCTACCTGCTGGCCTGGAGCCCATCGACACAAGCTTGAAGACGACTAGCTCCGAGATTCGCCAGATGATGCTAGACGAACAACGGAAGTCAACGGGCGAGGGCCGAGGCCGCGGCTACGGTTGGTGGTCGTACCATCGCTCCTTCTTCAACCACGTGGACATGCGCGACAACCGAGTGGTCCTCTTCGCCACTTATCTGCCCAGAGGCGTGCACGAGTATGTGTACTTTCTAAGGGCCACCACCGCTGGCCAGTATCGGGTGATGCCGGCCCAGGCCTACGAGATGTATTTTCCGGAGGTCTGGGGACGGACGGACGGAGCGGTGTTCAGCGTGAGGGCAGAAGGTGCGGGTGAGTGATCTGCGCCGTCCGGAGGGAATCCCTTGGGGCTCTGGAGGGCCGGGTGGGATTCGAACCCACGACTCCCGGATTAAAAGTCCGGAGCTCTTCCGCTGAGCTACCGGCCCTCATTGGCCCTCGCTGAGATTGTACGTCCAAATTCGCTTCGCCTTCAAGGGGTGGTGTGGGGTAGGCTCTCTTCTCGTATCGACAGGCTGGGGGGCAGCTTGTAGAATCGGGGGGCCGAGGTTTGCGGTAAAAGATTACGCTATAGTAAAATTAACTAGCAAGGAGGCCTTCATGCACGAGCTAGCGGCAGCCCAGGATGTTGTCAAGACTGTCCTGGCGACGGCCGAGGTGGAGGGCGCTAAGAGAATAGTGGCCATTGTCCTCGAGATCGGCGACCTCTACGGGGTTGACCAGATGCGAGAACTGATCGCCATGGAGGCTAAGGGGACCATAGCCGAAGGGGCCCGCCTGGATATTGAGCCCGTGGACGGTCCTAACATTCGGGTTGAGAGCATAGAGGTGGAGTAGCAGGTTGCCGTGGCTATCAGGGCGCAGGTGGTGGTGCGAGGGATCGTTCAGGGGGTTGGCTTCCGTCCCTTTGTCTATCGCCTCGCTCAGGAACATCAGCTTAGCGGCTGGGTCCTCAACTCCACCCAGGGCGTGGTTATCGAGGTGGAGGGGCCAAGGCAAAGGATAGACGGGTTCATCGCCGGGCTCAAGGCCAGTCCCCCTCCGCAGGCAGTCATCGAAAGGGTGGAGACCAACCTCCTTCCGCCTGTCGGCTACTCGTCCTTCATTATCGAGGCTAGCCGTGAGGGCGATGAGTTCGTCCTAATCTCCCCCGACATTTGCATCTGTGCTGACTGCCTCGATGAACTCCGGAACCCCCGGGACCGCCGGTGGGCTTATCCCTTCATAAACTGCACCAACTGCGGCCCTCGTTTCACCATCATCAGCGACATCCCCTACGACCGACCCAAGACGACGATGAGCGTCTTCACCATGTGTCCCCAGTGCAACGAGGAGTACCACAACCCCGCTGACAGGCGTTTCCACGCTCAGCCCAACGCCTGCCCCCGGTGCGGCCCCCACCTGGAGCTCGCCAGGAACGGCGCTCGCCCCGCTGAGGCCCCGCTCGAAGGAGAGCCCATCGAGGTCGCTCGCCGCCTGCTGGCCGAGGGGGCGACCGTGGCCGTGAAGGGGCTGGGGGGCTTCCATCTGGCCTGCGATGCCACCAATGCGGGGGCGGTGGCGACCCTGCGCGAGCGCAAGCAGCGAGTGGATAAGCCCTTCGCCGTGATGTCCCTGGACGTGGACACCGTCCGCCGCTACTGTCAGGTCAGCGAAGGCGAGGCCCAGCTCCTGGAGTCGCCAGCGCGGCCCATCGTGCTCCTGCGGCGCAAGCCGGGCTCGCCCATCGCCGCTGAGG
>CAZSHQ010000087.1:0-4591 GCA_964606995.1 uncultured Dehalococcoidia bacterium
AGGCAGGAGCACGAAAGGGGGGATTGATGCACCTGATCATCGATGGCTACGGGGGCGATCCCCGTGGACTGGCTGACCTGAAACTTGTGCGCGCGCTCTTGGACAGGGTCCCGCTCGAAATAGGGATGGTCAGGATCGCGCCGCCCTATGTTTGCCGCTATGAGGGCCCTAAACCCAGCGATTGGGGCATCTCTGGCTTCGTGCTCATCGCCGAAAGCCACCTCAGCGTCCATACTTTCCCCGAACGCGGCCTGCTTTGGGCCGACATCTTCTCCTGCAAGTCGTTTGACGCCGACCGGTTAGTGGAGGCAGTGCGAGAGGCTTTCTCCTTACGGGAGGCACGGGTCACCCTGCTGGGGCGGGGCTTGGAGTACAGCGAAGAGTTGACCCCGGCAGCCGTTCGCAGGGCATCTCCCTAGAGAGAACGCCGGGTGCACGATCTGTTCGGGCCTCCTGTGACGCCTTTCCCCGTAGGCGACAAGGCGGGCGCCGCCGAGTTGGTGCGTCGCATGGGCGGCACCGCCTTTCAGGCCCGCAAGCTGGCCCAAGCGGTGCACATATGGGACGCCATGCTCCAGGGCGAGGTCACCATCTTCCTGGGCCTGGCAGGGGCTATGGTGCCGGCCGGCATGCGCTCGGTGATTGCCTACCTCATCGAGAACCGCCTCGTCGACTGTCTGGTGAGCACCGGCGCCAACCTCTACCACGACCTCTACGAATGCCTGGGCTATCGTCACTGGCAGAGCGGCCAGGAGACCGATGACCTCCGCCTGGCCAGGGAGCAGGTGTATCGTTTCTACGACGTGCTGGCCAGCGAGCAAGACTTCGCTCAGGGCGAGCGCTTCGTCACCGACTTCTCGCTGGCCCTGGATCACTCGCGCTCCTACACTACCCGCGAGTATTTTCATCTCTTGGGACGGGCGCTCGTGCCGGTGGCTAAGGAGGAGGGGATCCTGACCGCGGCCGTCCGACAGGGCGTTCCAATCTACTGCCCGGCTGTGGGAGACAGCGTTTTCGGCCTGGCTATAGCCGAAGGTCGCCTGCGCAGCGGCCTCCGCCTCACCTTCGACATCATTGCCGACGTAGTGGAGATGGCCCACATCGCCACCCAGGCCAAGACCAGCGGCGTCGTCTACGTTGGCGGTGGCACCCCCAAGAACTTCGTCCAGCAGGCGGCGGTGGCCGCCTATCTCTTCGGTCGCGAAGGGTCGGGCCATCAGTACGGCATCCAGATCACCATGGACGAGCCCCATTGGGGCGGACTATCAGGCTGCACCTTCGAGGAGGCCCAGTCCTGGGGCAAGATGGCGCCTGACGCCACCTTTGTGACAGTGCGGGCCGAGGCCACCATCGCCCTGCCCATCATCGTCAGCGCCCTGGCCGAGGGCAGTGCCCAGACCATCCGCGACCGGCGGCGGGCCGCTATCTCCTTCGAGGGTCTCGCGGGGGCGTAGTCAGAAGTGGCGGCCATGCACTGTAGCTGCAGGGCTTCAGCCCTGCTTTTGGAGCGGGCAGACCTGAAGGTCTGCAGCTACGCTGAGGCCTAGCAACGGCCGATGGCTGAGGAGCGTTTCTTTCCCCGCATTACCTTCGCTGCCGTCCCCGAAGAGTACGCCCGCTTCGACCGCGCCCGCGCTGTGATCCTGCCCGTCCCCTACGAGAGCACCGGCAGCGGCCGTGCCGGCTGCCGCGAGGCGCCACGAGCGATCATCGAGGCGTCGGAGGAGATGGAGCTGTACGACTTCGATCTGGAGTGCGAGCCCTATCGCGTGGGCATCCATACCCTGGCGGAGGTGATGCCTCACACAGGCGACCCGCAGGCTATGGTGGAGCGGATGGAGCGGGTCGTAGGGGAACTGGTGGACGGCGGCAAGTTCGTGGTGACCCTGGGGGGCGAGCACACGCTGGCCGTGGGGGCCGTGCGAGCGCACAAGCGGCGCATCGCCAACCTCTCCGTTCTTGCCCTGGACGCCCACGCCGACCTGCGGCAGGAGTACCTGGGCACCCCCTACAATCACGCCTGCGTCCTCCGCCGTCTCCTGGATGACGGCTGCCCCCTGGTGCAGGTGGGCCTGCGCAGCGCCACCCGTGAGGGGCACGAGCTCATCCGCCAGCGGGAGCTGCCCTTCTTCTCGGTTTCGGCCTATCGCGCTCTTGCGGGCGGCTCAGAGGAAGTTGTTTCCCGCCTGAGCGAGGACGTCTACGTTACCATCGACCTGGACGTCTTCGACCCCTCCCAGATGGCGGCGGTGGGCACCCCCGAGCCGGGCGGCCTCTTGTGGGATGAGGTGGTGGCTCTGCTGGCGGCTGTGGCCAGGGAAAAGCGAATCGTAGGCTTCGACGTGACAGAGCTGGCCCCTCGTCTGGGCCCTTTTGCTAACGCTCAGTTGGCGGCCAGGCTGGTCTATCGACTCATTGGCCTGGCGGTAGCT
The DNA here is from genome assembly GCA_964606995.1 of uncultured Dehalococcoidia bacterium. Taxonomy (GTDB): domain Bacteria; phylum Chloroflexota; class Dehalococcoidia; order SM23-28-2; family SM23-28-2; genus SM23-28-2. The sequence goes on from CAZSHQ010000087.1 coordinate 2,433, forward strand.
GCCCCCGAAGGGCCTTGATCTGCTCTAGGTGCTCGCGGGCCTGGTCGGCGACGATCTGGGCGTACTGAGCTATGCTTATTCGGCCCTGCTCCTCGTGGCGGCCCGTGCGCTGCCACTCCTCCTCGCCTAGGTTCTCCAGCAGGTAAGCGAGGCCACCCCAGAAGGCCCGGATGGCGGTCAGCACAAGGGGCGTGCTCTCGTTCTGGTAGTCGCGCTCGCGGGCCAGCGCCTCCTGATCGTAGGACGGCAGGAAGGGGTCGTCCTCGCTGAGCATGTGGCCGATGCGCTCGCCCCCGATCTCGGAGAAATCGCGTAGCTGACAGCAGACCTCCTTGATCGATCGCTCGCGGGGCGATGGGTGCCAGCGGAGGGCGTCTTCGGAGAGGCCCTGCACCAGCTCCTCTATCTGACTTGGTAGGGCCCGCAGAGCATCTATGGTCTGTTGGCGAGTCATGGGTCATCCTTCCTGCGAGGTCGCGCTGGCCTCATACGGCCGTAGCCGTTCTTCGACCTGCTGGCGGCTGGCGATGGCCGCTGTGCCTGGCGCCTCCACCGAGACGCTGGCGGCGGCAGCGGCAAACAGGGCTGCCTGCCAGGCATTGTCCGTCTCGACGTAGCGGCTGAGGAAGGCGGCGGCGAAAACGTCGCCAGCGCCGGTGGGGTCGATCTCCTCGGTCGGGATCGCCGGCACCTGCCGCCAGCGCTTCTCGCTCCATAGGCGAGCCCCCCTGGCTCCTCGCGTGAATGCCAGCAGGGGCACCTGGGCCGCCCAGCGGGCCAGCGCTTCTTCCGCCTCCGTGGGTGGCAGATCCTCGTCGGACACAAAGAGGGCCCGGCTGCGCTTGAGGAGAATGCGCGGCTGCCAGCGGCGGGACGACGCCTGCTCCACCCGGCCATCGGGGAGGATGGTGCGCAGCCACCCCTGGGGGGTGATCGCCAGCAGAGAGCGGGAGAAGCAGCGCGCTACCTCTTCCTTCACCTCGCCTACCAGCGGCCCTAGCAGAACGATCTTAGCCCCTAGGAAGTCTTGAGGCACGTCGCTGGCGGCGATGGTTCGTGCCCTTGCCCAAACGTATTGCAGGCGTCGTTCAGGGCTATAGACGTTCTCAAAGGTGGTAGTCTCGCTGGAGGGGAGCAAGCGGACGTCGATGCCGGGCAGAAGCAGCGACGGGTCCAGGTCGCTGGCGGCGCTGGTGAGGACGGCGGTACGCAGGCCCAGCTTGCTGGCGGTGAGGGAAGCGTAGGCAGCGGTGCCGCCCAGGCGCCAGCCTTCACCCGCCTTGTCCTTAGCCAGGTGGCCGATGACGAGGAAATCGGGCGGCCCCATTGGCGTCTCTAGGGCGAGCGGCGCTTGGGGGAGATGGCCACCTTGCGGCTTTCTCCGTCGCCCAGGCTGAAGCTGGTGACCTGTGGGTCGTCGGCCAGAGCCAGGTGGACGATGCGCCTCTCGTTGGCGGGCATGGGCTCCAGGGTGATGGTGCGGCCGGTGCTCTTGACCTTTTCGGCCAGGCGGAGGGCCAGTCCTTTCAGGTTTTCCTCGCGGCGGCGCCTGTAACCCTCAACGTCCACGGTCACCAGGGCTTTCGACTTGAGCTGGCGACTCACCATATGATTCACCGTGTACTGAAGGGAGGCCAGAGTGGAGCCGCGTCGCCCGATGAGGATGCCCAGGTCTTCGCCGGCCACGTCTAGGACGGCGCTCGCCCTCCCCAGCCCGTCGCCGGGAGTCTCGGGCAGGCGCGCGGCCACTTCAGCTTCGATGCTCATGAGCTCCAGCAGGCGCTGCAAGAACTCCACGGCCATCTTGATAGTGGGGCTCTCCAGGCCAACCTGCTCTATGGTGGTGGGTCTCACCAGGACGCGAGCGTTCTCACCGCCGAGGCCGAACAGACCGCTGCGTCCGGCGCTAATAATCTCCACCTCAACCTGGGAGCGATCCAGCTTCAGTTGCTCCAGGGCGGAGGCTATCGCTTCATCTACGGTCTTTCCGCTTGCCTCTACTTCTTCCATGTCTCAACCTCTTCTTCTTGCGCTTACCCTCCGTGGGCAGGGCAGCCTCGGCAAGTTCCTCGGCTGGCTCCTCGCTCGGCTCTTTCTCCTTGGCCGGCGGCTCCCCTCGACGGCTGGCTTGCTTGCCGGCCGGGGCGGCGGATGGCGGC
>CAZSHQ010000088.1:0-4478 GCA_964606995.1 uncultured Dehalococcoidia bacterium
ACACCGGCAAGGTCACTCGCCTGACGTCCTTTGGGGCCTTCGTGGAGATCCTGCCCGGCAAGGATGGGCTGGTGCGACTGGGCGATCTGGCCGAGTATCGCGTTGCCCGGCCAGATGATGTGGTGAAGGTCGGCGATGAGGTCATGGTCATGGTGATCGAGGTGGATCAGATGGGGCGCATCAACCTGTCGCGGCGGGCAGTGTTGGAGGGTGCGCCGGCGCCGCGGCCTGAGGCGCGGCCAGCTGCCGGCCGTGGAGGTCGGGAGCGAGAACGAGTGCCGATGCGAGGCGGCGAGGGCCCGTCGGGTGGCGGTGCCGGCAGGAGGCCTCGGGGCGATGGTCCGCCACAGCAACGGCGTCAGGGTGGCGGTGGCTTCAGGGACAGGCGGCTGCGGGAGAGGCGCCCCTGGGACGACCGGCGTGGGAGTAGCGGGCCGAGTGGGCCGAGTGGGCCGCCGGGTCCGCCTCCGCCGCCCCGTCCGACCCAGGGCAGGCGCTAGTAGGGCAGGCCTCGATCTCGCATCGAGGGGGTATTCCAAGTGGCTATCAGGGTAGTGGTCAGCGGAACCGGTAATATGGGACGGGAGACCCTGCTGGCCGTCTGCCGAGACCCTGACCTAGAGCCGGTGGGGGTGCTGGAGAAGTTCTCCTCGGAGGAGTTCGTCTCCCTCCCCGACAGCTCCGATCTGGTGCCCCTGGGAGCCGACGCGGCTGCTCTGATGGGTCGGGTCCGCCCGGAGGTAGTTGTCGACTTCAGCAACGCCGAGTGGACGCCCATCGCAGCGCGGGCTGCTCTGGACGTGGGGGCTCGCTTTGTCAGCGGCACCACTGGTCTCTCCGATGAGTTTATGGCAGAGCTGGAGCGTGAGTGTCGCGAGAGGAAGCTGGGAGCGGTGATGGCGGCCAATTTTGCCATCGGCGCCGTGCTTATGATGCACCTGGCCAAGGTGGTGGGTTGCCACTTCGACTACGCCGAGATCATCGAGCTGCATCATGAGAAGAAGGCCGATGCCCCCTCCGGCACGGCTCTGGCTACCGCTCGCGCCATGCTCTCCGCTCGCGGGCGCCCCTTCGAGCATCCGCCCACGGCGAAGCAAACGTTGGAGGGCACTCGCGGCGGTCTTCTTGAGGGCATTACCATCCACAGTGTGCGGCTGCCGGGGCTGGTGGCCCATCAGGAGGTCATTCTGGGTACCCTGGGGCAGACTCTCACCATTCGGCACGACACGACCAGCCGCGAGTCCTTCATGCCCGGCGTGCTTTTGGCGATCAAAGAGGTGATGAACCGTCAGGAGCTGGTAGTGGGGCTGGACAAGCTTATCGGCCTGGGTTGATGGCTCGGTCCTGGCCGAGACAGGGACTTGCAAGGCAGCGATACTTGTAGTATTCTGACAGTGCCTCTTCTGTACGGTATGACATTTCCCCATTGTTTGAGCGACGTTCGCGAGACCAAGCTGCGCAGGAGATCAGGATGAACCTGGCAGAACTGGAGAGCAAGACCCGCGAAGAGCTGATGGATGTGGCCAAGGATTTGGGCATCACTGGCCACACCGCGCTCAGGAAACAGGACCTCGTCTTTCGCATCCTCCAGGCCCGCGCCGAGCAGCAGGGCAATCTCCTTGCCGGCGGCGTCCTGCAGATTGTGGAGGAGGGCTACGGCTTTCTGCGGGGGGATGGCCTCCGCCCCGGCGCTGGCGATGTCTACGTCTCCCAGTCCCAGGTTCGCCGCTTCGGCCTGAGAACCGGCGATTACGTTACCGGCCAGGTGCGACCGCCCAAGGACAGCGAGAAGTACTATGGCCTGCTGCGGGTGGAGGCGATCAACAGTATCGACCCCGAGATAGCTAAAACTCGGCCTCACTTCGGGTCTCTTACTCCTGTCTTCCCCGACAAGCTGATCAATCTGGAGACGAGTCCGAAGGCACTATCGGCTCGCCTGGTGAACCTCGTGGCTCCCATCGGTCACGGCCAGCGGGGAATGATCGTCTCGCCACCCAAGGCGGGCAAGACGATGCTCCTCAAGAGCATCGCCAAGGCCGCCATCACCAACTACGAAGATATTCATGTGATGATCCTTCTCATCGGCGAGCGGCCGGAGGAGGTGACCGACTGGCGGCGCACGGTGGTAGAGGCGGAGGTCGTCGCCGCTACCTTCGACGATGCGGTGGAGGATCAGACGCGGGTGGCAGAGATGGGTCTGGAGCGGGCCAAGCGGCTGGTGGAGTGCGGCAAGGACGTGGTCGTCCTGCTGGACGGCATCACGCGGCTCACCCGCGCCTACAACCTGGCCGTACCTCCCAGCGGGCGCACCCTGTCGGGTGGTATCGACCCGGCATCACTTCATCCCTCCAAGCGTTTCTTTGGCGCTGCCCGCAACACCGAGGAGGGCGGCAGCCTCACCATCATCGCCACCTGCCTGGTCGAGACCGGCAGCCGCATGGACGACGTGATCTACGAGGAGTTCAAGGGCACCGGCAACATGGAGATACATCTCGTCCGTCGGCTCGCCGAGAAGCATGTCTTTCCCGCCATTGACGTCAACCGGAGCAGCACTCGCCGCGATGATCTCCTCTTCGATGCCGACACCTACAGGCAGGTGATCCTCCTGCGGCGGATGCTCGCTCTAGTGAATGCCGATGCCAGTGGCGGCACCGAAGCCACCCAACTCCTCCTCGACCGCCTGAGCAGGACGCAGAACAACGCCGAGTTCCTGGCCACCCTCAAGGACGCCATGTAGAAGCAAGCCCTCTCCTTCTCGCTGCGACCTCAGCACGCTGCGAAAAACCCTGGCTCACATATTAGGACTGGCACTACCCTTCCGTTAGTTCGTGTTCATCGAGAGCCTCGTCCCTTTGCAATCGCTTTTCTTTCTTGCTATACTCCCCGCGGACAGAGAACAAAACGAAAGGAGATGAGGGCCCGATGGCAGTCAGGGGCCCTTAAGTTATGCCAGTAATCATTGTTATCGGTGGTCAATGGGGAGACGAAGGCAAGGGCCGGGTCATCGACCTCATCGCCCGCAAGGCGGGCATCGTGGCCCGCTACTCGGGGGGCAACAACGCCGGTCATACTGTAGTGAACGAATTCGGCGAGTCACGCCTTCATCTGGTGCCAGCGGGCATCTTCTACCCCGACAAGGTGTGCGTCATCGGCAACGGCGTGATCATCGACCCTAAGGTCCTCCTTGAGGAGATCGACGATCTGCAGTCCCGGGGGGTGAGCGTCGAGAAGCTGCACATCAGCAGCCGCTGCCAGATCATCATGCCCTGGCACCTGATGATCGACCGCCTGGATGAGGAGCTACGGGGCAAGAGTGCCATCGGCACTACCGCTCGAGGCGTGGGGCCCTGCTTTGCCGACAAGGTATTCCGCGCCGGCATCCGGATGGCCGATCTCATCGACCCCGAGGCCTTTCGCGAGCGCCTGTCCTTCCTCCTCCCTTACAAGAATGCCGTTCTGGAGAAGCTGTACGGAGCCGAGCCCCTGTCCTTCGAGGAAGTCTTCTCCACTTACACAGAGTATGCCGCTAAGATTGCCCACTTCGTCACCGAAACAGCGGAGCTGGTGCAGGACGCGCTGGAGCGGGGCGAGACGGTCCTCCTGGAGGGAGCGCAAGGCACCCTTCTTGACCTGGATGCCGGCACCTATGAGTTTGTGACCTCTTCGACGCCGTCCTCTATGGCCGCTGGCGCTGGCGTCGGTATCGGCATTGGGCCCACCCAGATATCGAAGGTGGTGGCGGTCTACAAGGCCTATCAGACGCGTGTCGGCAACGGCCCTATGCCCACTGAGCTCGTGGGCGAGGAGGGCGACACTCTACGCGAGCGTGGACACGAGTACGGCGCCACGACGGGTCGGCCCCGCCGCTGCGGCTGGTTCGATTCCGTAGCCAGCCGCTATACCGCTCGCCTCAATGGTCTAACCTCGATGGTCATGACCCGCCTGGACATCCTCGACGAGTATCCCAGCCTCAAGGTGTGTACGGCCTATCGTCTGGATGGCGAGGTTACCAGGATCTTCCCGAGCAGCATCAGGGCCCTTCTGCGGGTGGAGCCGATCTATGAGGAGCTAGCGGGCTGGCAGAAGGACACCAAGCAGGTTCGGGTCTTCGAGGACCTGCCGCCGCAGGCCCAGGCCTACATCAAGCGCATCGAGGAGCTTGTGGGTCGCCCGATAGACATGGTGTCCGTGGGCCCCCAGCGCGAGCAGGCCATCATCATCAACCCCATCATCTGAGGCTCTCTCCGCCTTCACCACCAGCACCCCCGCTCATGGTGAGCCCCGTCGAACCATGAGCGCGGCTGCCCGTCCTTCGACAGGCTCAGGACGAGCGGGTCCAAGAGCCGCTTACACCGCCGCCGGCAGGTCGATGTGGTGGCGGCGCACCTCGGCCATGATCTTCTCGCCCGTCGCCTCGTCGGGCTCCACCAGGGGCAGGCGGGGCGGGCCCACCCGGAAGCCAATCTGGTTGAGGGCGT
>CAZSHQ010000089.1:0-4371 GCA_964606995.1 uncultured Dehalococcoidia bacterium
TCCCAGTGGGGCCTGGGCTGGAAGTCGAAGGTGGCGGGCTCGCCCTCCGTGCGGAGGAGGACGTTGTCCTCTTCGCCTTCGCCAAGCGGCACCTTGGGGTCGGGGGTGTTGGGTAGCTGGAGGAGGAGGTCGTTGAGGCGCTCCTCTACCTGGCGCAGCTCTTCTTCCAGCTCGTCGATGCGCTGGCTCACCTGCCGCATGCGCTCTAGGAGCTCGTCGCGGCGAGTCACCGCCTGCTGGTGCTCGGCGGCGGCCTGGCTGGCCTTTTCTTGCTCCTGGATGGCCCGATTGAGCTGGCCCATCTCCTTGCCGGCGACGTTGCGCTCGGCTCGCAGGCTCTCCACTTCTTGAAGGAGGCGGCGCCAGTGGCCGTCGAGGCCCAGAATTTCGTCCAGAGGGGCTTCCGTGTGGCGGTCGGCGAGGGCCTTGCGCACGGCATCGGGGTTCTCTCGAATGAAGGCGAGGCTTAGCATAGCTGTCATCACCCTCGCAGGTCGCGCGCCAGACGAATGGCCGCCAGGGCTAGCATGCGCACGTCGTCGTTCACCGGCGCTGAGAGGCCGCTGGCGGGCAGGTCGATGGGCTGATTGGTGGAGAGGGCCTCTTCCTTCACCCAGGTGACCACAGCCCCCTCGGGCGGGCGCAGGGAGGCGTTGTTGACCGGGCGGCAGAAGTAGATGAGGTCCATGTGCTTGTGAGGCTCGCCCAGCTCGGTGCTGTTCTCCAGGAGAATGGTGTAAGGAGGGGCGATCTGCCCCGGATAGCCGAAGGGGTAGATCTGGCTCAGGGGCAGGACCTCCGCCTCCAGGCCGGTCTCCTCGCGGATCTCCCGCAGGACGGCGGTCACCGGGTCCTCGTCGGCCTCCAGGTGGCCGCGCCGGGGGGCACCCACATCTGGAGCCGCTGGTGCCAGAGGAGGAGGGTCTTATCGCCGTTTACCACGAAGCCGGTGCAGGTGAAGTGCTGCTTCACCCTTTACTCCTTCGCTCGTAGCTGGGGGAAGAGGATGACCTCCCGTATCGACTGCTGGCCGCTGAGGGCCATCACCAGGCGGTCGATGCCCATGCCCAGGCCGCCGGTGGGAGGCATGCCGTGCTCCAGGGCGACGAGGAAGTCCTCGTCCACCGTCTCTGCCTCCTCGTCGCCGGCCGCCCGCAGGCGAGCCTGCTCCAGGAAGCGCTCTCGCTGCTCCTGGGGGTCGTTGAGCTCGCTAAAGGCGTTGGCGATCTCGCGGCCGGCCAGGAAGCCCTCGAAGCGCTCCACCAGGCGGGGGTTGTCGGGCTTGCGCTTGGCCAGGGGCGATATCTCCACCGGGTAGTCCAGGAGGAATGTCGGCTGGATGAGCTGCGGCTCCACGAAGGTCGATAGCAGCTCGTCGATTAGCTTGCCGCGGCCGGCCGTCTCGCTGACCTCTATGCTCAAAGGGGCCATCGCCTGTCGTAGGGAATCGGCGTCGGGGTGGGCCTCGAAGTCGATGCCCGTGCGCTCTTCGATGGCCTGTCGCAGGGTAAGGCGCTGCCAGGGGGGCGTGAGGTCTAGCACTGTGTCGCCGTAGGGCAGCTTGAGGCTGCCCAGGGTCTGCTGGGCTGCATAGGCCACCATCTCCTCCACCAGCTTCATGGTGTCCTGATAATCGGCATAGGCCTGGTAGCACTCCAGGAGGGTGTACTCCGGGTTGTGCTTGGTGGAGACGCCCTCGTTGCGGAAGACGGGCCCAATCTCGTACACTCCGTCGAGACCGCCGACGATGAGGCGCTTGAGGTGCAACTCGGTGGCGATGCGCAGATAGAGGTCGCGGTCGAGGGCGTGGTGATGGGTGACGAAGGGCTTGGCGGCGGCGCCCCCGGCCGATGGCTGGAGGACGGGTGTTTCGACCTCCAGGAAGCCTCGCTCGTCCAGGAAGCGGCGTATGGCGGCGACGACGCGGCTGCGCAAGCGGAAGATGTCACGCACCGGGGCGTTGACCATGAGGTCGAGATAGCGCTGGCGGTAGCGCACCTCCACGTCCCGAAGACCGTGCCACTTCTCGGGAAGGGGGCGCAGGGCCTTGGCCAGGAAGGCGTACTGGCGGGCCTGTACTGTGATCTCGCCAGTGCGAGTACGGAAAAGGGTGCCGCTCACGCCTACGAAGTCGCCGATGTCTACCAGATCCACGAAGGCCTGGTAGCTTTCGTTGCCCAGGGTATCCTGGCGGAGGTCAGCCTGGATCTTGCCTGTGCCATCGCGCAGGTCGATGAAGGTGCGCTTGCCCATGAGGCGCATAGCGGTGACCCGCCCGGCTAGGCTAACCTCGACCGCTTCCTGGTGGGTGGTGCCCTTCTCCTCCAGCGCTTGGAGGGCCTGTGCTGCCTCATGGGTCGTGTGGGTACGCTGATAGCGGGCGGGATAGGGGTCGCAGCCGCCAGCGCGGAGGCGTTCTAGCTTGGCCTGCCGTTGCTCGGTAAGCTCCTGGCCTCGATCGCTCACGTTTCTTTGCCGGTCGAGTCGAAAAATATCAGCCAGAGGCTGATGCACCCCTGGCAGAAACTTGGCGGGTGGACCATCTGGTGGCTGGCCCCTCGCCTCGCGTTACTATCACGATGGTCTCTAGCTGATGGCAGTGATGGTGAAGTGAAAGGTGCCGGCCGGCACCTTTGCCTTGACTTCGTCGCCCACCCGCTTGTTCAGCAGGGCTTTGCCCACCGGGGACTCGTTGCTGATGCGGCCCTGAGTGGGGTTGGCCTCGGCGCTGCCAACGATAGTGTACTGCTCCTCTTGCCTGTCTTGGTTGACCACGGTCACGGTCGAGCCAAGCTGCACCCGGCTGGAGTGATGGGCCTCCTCTTCGTCGATTAGGGCGGCGTTCTGGATGATTCGCTCCAGGGTGAGGATGCGGCCTTCCACGAAAGCCTGCTCGTTCTTGGCATCGTCGAACTCGGCGTTGTTCTGGGCGCTGGTGAGCTCCTTGGCTTCTTGGATGCGGTGAGCTATCTGAGGCCGCCGAACGGTGACCAAGAAGTCTAGCTCTTCCTGAAGCTTGCCCATGCCTTCTTTGGTTAGAGGAACAGGCTTTTCCGCCATAGCCTTTCACCTCGGGACGCTACGAAAAAAAGGACTGAGAGCTTCTAACACCCTCAGCCGCTCTGGCCAGCAGCCTTATTATAAAGCCTGATCGATATCTTGTAAAGATGGGGTGCATCCGTTCAAGAGCACAGCTAGGGCACATGGTATCCACCGCCTCATTCTGCTTTGGAGGGATCAAAGCATCCGCGGCTTTCCCTCTTGCTTGTTTGAGGCGCTGTGATAGAATTCCTTTGACGTGTCGCTCTCTGCCGAATCAGGGTCAGGCGTGGAGGTGAGGCGGTCACCGTGGCGTTGGGTGATTTCGCTTCTGGTCTTGTCGCTGATAGTGGGCGGTGTGGCTGGTGGGGTGGCCGGAGCCCTGACCGCCTGTTTGCTTTCTGAGGATGAAGAGGAGGTGGCTGCTCCCATCGTCACGCCCGTTGGAGGTCCCAGCGCTGTCACCCTCAGCGAGGAGTCAGCCATTACTGAGGCGGTGGAGAAGGCGTTGCCTAGTGTGGTGGCCATCGTTAGTGAAGAGGGCGAGCTGCTACCTGGGGAGGATGGGCAACCAAGCTCCTTGGGTTCGGGCGTCATTATCGATGAGCGAGGCTACATCGTCACCAACGAGCACGTGGTTCGCGACGCCGTCAGGCTCACGGTCACTCTCTACGATGGCGAAGAGCGTGAGGCCACCCTGGTGGGCCACGATTGGCCCTTCACTGATGTGGCGGTGCTTAAGATTCCCCGGGGAGAGCTTATACCCCTGTCTCTGGGGGATTCCGATGCTCTGGTGCCCGGCCAGAGGGTTATCGCTGTGGGTAACTCTCTGCACGACTTTCGCAGCAGTGTCACTGTGGGCGTGGTGAGCGGGGTGGAGCGCCGCTGGCAGCGGGATGGCATCTTCATGGAGGACCTGATCCAGACCGACGCTGCTGTCAACCCTGGCAACAGCGGCGGAGCGCTCATGAACGTTCTCGGCCAGATGGTAGGAATGCCCACCTCGGTGGTGCGCTTCGACGATGGGCGGGAGGTGGAAGGTATCGCTTTCGCCATCTCTAGCAAGACCATACAGCAGGTGGCGGGGGAGATCATCGAGAAGGGGAGGGTGACCCGTGCCTACTTGGGGGTCTCCCACATAGACCTGACCCCTGAAATCGCTGCCGCTCGGGGGCTGACGGTGCAGCGAGGGGCCTGGATCTCCAGTGTGGGAGATGATACCCCGGCCGATAGGGCCGGCATTGAGGTGGATGATATAATCTTGGCCATGGGAGAACACGAAATCACGGCCGATGTTCCTTTCTTGAACGTGCTGATGCGCCTACAGCCCGA
>CAZSHQ010000090.1:0-4316 GCA_964606995.1 uncultured Dehalococcoidia bacterium
ATAATCCGCATAGCGACACCATTCTAGGTGTCACCCATGTTTCTGAACGAGATCACCCTTTCACAACCGTTGGTGGTCAATAGCTGTCATGATGAAGTCGGCTTGACCCTCCTTTCGGCAAAGGACGATAATCGCTCTAAGGGGGAGTGATGTGCGTACGTTGCGCCTGGGGCTGGCTCAGATAAACACCACCGTCGGCGACCTGGAGGGCAACGCCGCCAAGGTTCTGGAGTACGTGGACCGGGCGCGAGAACTGGGGGTGGATCTGCTCAGCTTTCCCGAGATGACCATCACCGGCTACCCGCCCGAGGACCTGCTGCTGCGTCCCCAGTTCATCGGCGACAATCTGGCCGTCCTGCAACGGGTGGTGAAGGGCTGCCAGGGCATCAGCGCCGTGGTGGGCTTCGTCGATCGTGACCACGACGTCCACAATGCCGCCGCCATCATTCACGACGGGCGGCTGGTGGATGTCTACCACAAGCAGTTCCTCCCGAATTACGGCGTCTTCGACGAGAACCGCTACTTTCAGTCGGGGACCGGGTGCCCCGTGTACGTTGTGGCCGGCATCGGCGTGGGCGTTAACATCTGCGAGGACATCTGGTACCCGGACGACCCCATGCGAGCCCAGGCGCAGGCTGGCGCTCAGGTGATCATCAACATCAACGGCTCGCCCTACCACATAGGCAAGCGGCGCTTCCGCGAGCACATGCTGGCCACTCGTGCCAGCGACCACGCCGTCTTCATCTGCTACACCAATCAGGTGGGCGGGCAGGATGAGCTCGTTTTCGATGGCGCCAGCATGGTGGTGAGCCCCTGGGGTGAGGTTCTGGCCCAGGCTGCCGTCTTCGAGGAAGAGCTGTTGATCTGTGATCTGGACGTGGAGGAGACGTTTCAAGCTCGCCTCCACGAGCCGCGACGGCGCAGGCAAAGGTTGGCCTCTAGCGCTGGCAGTTCTGCGGCCATGGTGCACGTGTCCGATGCGCCCTTGGCGCAGAAGAAGCCGCCCGTGGAACGTCGCCGCGCTCCCTCTATGGGCGATGACGCTGAGGTGTACAGTGCCCTGGTGCTGGGTACCCGCGATTACCTGCTGAAGAATGACTTCCAGAAGGCGGTCATTGGCCTATCGGGGGGCATCGATTCGAGCCTGGTGGCGACAATCGCGGTGGACGCTCTAGGCAGCGAGAACGTGGTGGGTGTGGCTATGCCCTCCCGCTTCTCCTCCGAGGGGAGCATCAAGGACGCCCGCGAGCTGGCCGACAGCCTGGGCATTCAACTGATGACTATCCCCATCGAGGAGCCCTTCTCCGCTTTCCTTGACCTTCTCAGCGAGCCTTTCGCCGACACCGAGTTCGGGGTGGCCGAGGAGAACATCCAGTCGCGTATCCGCGGCCTTATCATCATGGCCCTGTCCAACAAGTTCGGCTGGCTGGTGCTGGCCACCGGCAACAAGAGCGAGATGGCCACCGGCTACGCCACCCTCTACGGCGACATGGCCGGCGGCTTTGCCGTCATCAAGGACGTGCCCAAGACTCTGGTCTATCGCCTGGCCCGCTATCGCAACGGCTTGGGGCCAAAGCCGGTCATTCCCCAAAGCGTGATCGAGAAGGAGCCGTCGGCGGAGCTGCGCCCCGAGCAGCGGGACGTGGACACTCTGCCGTCCTACGAGACCCTCGACCCCATCCTTGAGGCCTATGTGGAGGAGGACAAGAGCGTCGACGCGATAGCGGGCATGGGCTTCGACGAGGAGTTGGTGAAACGGGTGATGACCATGGTGGACAGGAATGAGTACAAGCGTCGTCAGGCTCCTCCCGGCGTGAAGATCAGCCCCCGTGCTTTCGGCCGCGACCGCCGCCTGCCCATCGCCAACCGCTACAAGGGATTCTAGCTGTCGATGGTAATTCGGGCGGTTCTCTTCGACTATGGCGGCGTCGTTGGCCGCCTCGACCGCCAGGAGATGGCCCGCCTGGAGGACAAGTATGGTTTGCCTGCAGGGGGGTTTTGGCACGCTCTGTTCGAGATCCCCGAGTGGCACGAAGTGGAGGTCGGTCGTAGCTCGGAGCGAGAGTGGCTGAGGGGCGCCTTGGACAAGCTGTACGAACTGGCCGGGCGACCGATACCGGGCATTCGACAGGAGTGGCACCACATCTGGAAGGGTATCGATGAGGACGTGGTCTCGCTGGCCCGAAAGCTCCGGTCGCGCTACAAGGTGGGCATGATCAGCAACGCCACCAAGAACCTGGAGGAAGTCCTGGAGAACCATCACGGCATCATTGACCTCTTCGATGTGGTCATCAACTCGGCGCGGGTGGGCCTGGCCAAGCCCGACGTCCGCATCTACCACCTGGCCGCCGAGAGGCTGGGGGTGCCCGTCTCCGCCTGCGTGTTCACCGATGACCTCGTCCACAACATTGAGGGGGCGCGGGCTGCCGGCATGCAAGCTTTCCACTTCCGGGGCGCGGCCCACCTGGAGGCGGAGCTGCGGGCGCTGGGGGTGGAATGGTAGCTATCGGCTTGTCCTGGACAACGGCGTTAAGTGTTTCAGTCTAGGTGAGAGATGGAGGGTCAGACGGCCTCTGGTCGCTCATCCTGAGCCTGTCGAAGGGTGAGCGGGGGCTCATGGTTCGACTAGGAGTGTTCGCCCATGCCTGCCAAGGTAACGATCGACGTCATCCCCCAGGTCCGCGAGATGGCCTGCGAGCTGGTTCGCCGCTCGGCTCGGCGGCTGCGCCACCTGCGCTACTGCGACCTGCGCATCGAGGTAGGCGAGGGCAAGGGGGCGGCGGCCGAGAACGGCATGGACAAGTTCAGCAGCGAGGACTACGGCTTCTCCTTCGGCGTGCGAGTCATCGCCGGTGAGAAGATGGCGGCGGCGGGCTACTTCGGCCAGCAGTTGGGGGCCGCCGATCTGCCTCGCCTCCAGCGCGTCCTCCGCGCCGGCATCGACCACGCTTACCAGCGGGCCCTGGCCAGCGCCCAGGGCAAGGCCCTGGCCCGCGAGCGCCTGGGCTCCCTGGCTGAGGCGCTGCACAGCACTGAGCTGGCGCCCGTCGAGGTGCGGGAGGACAGTGTGCCGCCCCAGTATCAGATCGACCCCCGCTCGCTGTCCCTGGACGAGGTCGTGCGGTACGTGCGGGAGGTCTCCAAGGGCGTGCAGGGCGTCGACCAGCAGGTCATGTACAACCAAATTGGCGCCTCCACTGTTCTCAGCCGCCAGCTCTTCTGCAGCTCCGAGGGGGCAAACATCGACCAGAGCTGGGCCGTCAGCCAGGGCGTGTGCTTCGTGGTGGCGGTGGGGAAGGAGGGCGGTCAGGAGCTGTACGATTTCGTGGGCCACCAGCGAGGGTGGGAGGCGGTCACCCAGGGGGTGGACGAGGAGCACATCCAGCGGCCCGACCTGAGGACGTTCTCCCTCGACCTGGCCAGGGACACGGTGGCCCTGGCCAACTCACGCCCGCTGAAGGCCAGCGACAAGGACGTGGTGGTGGTCACCGACCCCCACTACAACGCCCTCCTGGTGCACGAGATCATCGGCCACCCCACCGAGGCCGACCGCGCTCTCAAGATGGAGACGGGCTACGCCGGCCGTAGCTGGTTCCTGCGGGACCTGGCGGATAACCAGGTGGGGAAGCGAGTGGGCTCCGAGCTGCTGACCGCCTTCACCGATGCCACGCTCTCCGGCTTCGGCCACTACCTGTACGACGACGAGGGTACGCCAGCCAGGCGGGTCGTCCACGTGGACAAGGGTATCTTCGGCGGCTTCATGAACAGCCGCCAGACGGCCGCCCTGCTGGGGGCCGAGCCCAACGGCTCCTACAAGGCCACCGATGCGGCGCTGGTGCCCCTGATCCGCATGTCCAACACCTGCTTCGCCGCTGGCGACCGCGACCCTCAGGAGATCATCCGCGAGGTTGAGCACGGCTACTACGTGGTGGGGCATCGCATCCCGTCCATCGCCGAGCAGCGAGAGAACTTTCGGATCACGGCCATGAAGGTTTTCGAGATCCGCAACGGCGAGCTGGGGGAGATGTTCCGCGACGGCGGCCTGACCAGCGACAGTCGCGACTACTTCATGGGCATCGACGCCGTGGGCAACGACTTTCGCCTGTTCCCCATCCCCAACTGCGGCAAGGGGGTGCCGATGCAGACCAAGCGGATGAGCAACGGCGGGCCGACCATGCGGGGGCGGGCGAGGCTAAGTGGAACGAGATAGAAATGCGCATGCCTGTCATTCCGAGGAGCGCAGCGACGAGGAATCTTGGGTGGGGACGCAAGAGCTACTACGTCTATCTGTTGACCAACAGGTCTGGAACCCTCTA
>CAZSHQ010000091.1:0-4314 GCA_964606995.1 uncultured Dehalococcoidia bacterium
TCCAGTACCGCGACAAGGGCTTCCTGCCCCATGCCCTGTTCAACTTCCTGGGCCTTCTGGGCTGGTCCCTGGACGACAAGACGGAGCTCATCTCGCGCCAGGATTTCATCCGGCACTTCAGCCTGGAGCGAATCGTCAAGAACCCGGCCATCTTCAACATGGACAAGCTCACCTGGATGAACGGCACCTACATTCGCGAGCTGGGGCTGGACGAGCTAGCCGAGCAGCTAGCTCCCTTCCTTGAGCAGCATCTGCCCAGCGACATCCCCAGACCCGTCGACCGGCCCTATCTCCGGCGCATCGTCCCCCTCGTCCAGGAGCGCATCAAGCGGTTCGATGAGGCAGCCGACCTGACCGATTTCTTCTTCCGCCAGGGCGAGCTCACATACCCCATCGAGGACCTGCTGGGCAAACGATTCGCCGACCAGCCCCAGCAGGCCGCCGAGGCGCTGGCAGCCGTCCGCGAGCGCCTCGCTGCCCTCGACCGCTGGGATGAAGAAGCCCTGGAGGGCGTCATCCGTCCCCTGGCCGCGGAGCTAGGGCTGAAGACGGGCGAGCTCTTCGGAGCCATCCGGGTGGCCGTGACCGGCCGCACGGCGGCGCCACCGCTGTTCCAGACGATGGCCGTCCTGGGACGCGAGCCCTGTCTGGAACGCGTAGGGACAGCCATCGCGCGGCTGCGAGGCATCTCCGCCTCCTAGAATTGCCTTCCTACCGTGCTTCTGCTAGAATCGCCCTAGGCTTGGGGGATCGTCTAGCGGTAGGACAGCGGACTCTGGATCCGTAAGCGGGGGTTCGAATCCTCCTCCCCCAGCCAGCAAGACGCCTGGTATAATTTGGCAGTACGGCGCATTCGTCTAGCGGCCTAGGACACCACCCTCTCAAGGTGGAGATCGGGGGTTCGAATCCCCCATGCGCTACCAATGGAAGTGAAGCCCGGCCAGTTCCGACTGGTCGGGCTTTTTCTTTGTGCCAGAGACGCGTACCGGCCGTGTTTTTGTCGCCGCCTCTCGCGCGTCTTATACTTAGGGTATAGAGAGTTCTTGCATCGGGAAATTCGGGCCACGGCGAAGCACAAAGAGGGACAACAGCGCTTGCTGGGCCTAGCCCGCGAGAAAGGCTAGCCCTGACGGCGTATCTCGCCCTCGACCCGTGCGTTAGGAATAGTGGTCAGCACGGGTATGAGTGTGCAAGCGTTGTCACTGTTGGCCTGTGAGAGGAGCATAAGAACGACGGCCCGAGAGCGCACCGGCCAGAGCGCCCAGGTCCGGCGGGAGGAGGAGTTGATCCGCAGGGCCCAGGAGTTCGACCAAGAGGCCCTGGGTTGGCTGTATGAGCTCTTCTACCCCAAGCTGTACAACTACGCTTATCTCCAGCTAGGCGACGTTCAGCAGGCTGAGGACCTGGCCTCGGAGGTGCTCCTGCGGGTGCTGGAGTCCCTCAAGGGCTACCGCTTCCGAGGAGTGCCGCTGACTGCCTGGGTGTTTCGTATCGCCCGCAATTATCTCATCGACCTCCACCGTCGTCGCCAGCGGCGGCCCCAGGTCAGCCTGTACGAGGGCATACCCAGTGCCGAGGACAGTCCTCAGGTCGCCGCCGAGAGAGCCACCGCTCAGAGCGAGCTTCGCCTGGCCCTGACGAGGCTCACCGAAGAGCAGCGCCAGGTGATCATCCTGAAATTTGTGGAAGGCATGGACAATACCAGCGTAGCCCGCGTTTTGGGCCGAAGCCAGGGAGCAGTGAAGTCGCTCCAGCATCGCGCCCTGGTCTCGCTGAGGAAGATACTTTCATCGGAGGAGGTAGAGTAGGATGGGACGGAACTTTCAGACCATCCTGGATGAGTGCCTGAAAGAGCTGGAGACAGGCCAGTCGCTGGACGCTATCCTGGCCCGCTATCCAGAGGAGGCCGACCAGCTACGCCCCCTCCTTCTGACGGCCCAGAACCTGAAGGCGGTGCCCATCTCTCGCCCCCGCTCGCACGTTCAGCAGGCGGGCTGGCAGCGCTTCCTGGGCGAGGCCATCGCTCTGCGGCGGGCTCGCGAGCGACGGCCGAGCTTTGGCCTCTTGCGCCCGGTGGCGGTCGCCGCCTCGCTCGTACTTATGCTTTTCTCCCTGAGTGGCGGCGCCACCGTCTATGCTGCCTCGCTTAGCCTGCCAGATAGCCCCCTTTATCCCCTCAAGCTGGCCACCGAAGAAGCCCGCCTGTGGTTTGTCTTCGACGAGGACGATCAGGCAGGCATCCTTCTCGATCAGTCGGAGACCCGCATGACCGAGATTCGCAAGCTGGTGCAGAAGGGCAAGCCGGTCGAGGGTAACGTCCTTTCCGCCATGCGAGGGCGGATGACGCGGGCAACGGACATTATCAACAAGCCTGGTAGGGAAGCCCCGGACCCGGACGAACCGAACACGCTACTGAACCGGGCCACCGAGCTCTCCGCTAGCCAGGAGGAGATACTGATCGCCATCGGCGAAAACGTGGCGGCGGGCGACAGAGACGAGTACGGCAGCGTTCTGGTGATAATCCACGAGGTGCGCATCGAGCTGCAAGGCCTATCCCAGCCAGCAACTCAGCTGGATCCAGAGGCGCTAGCGCAGGGCATCAGCAGCTTCACCGGCCTGGTGGAGCAGCGCCAGGATGATGCCTGGATCATCAGCGGCACCAAAATACTGGTGGACCAAGCAACGATCGTCGAGGGCGATACGGGTGAGGTCGTCGGACAGGTCGCTCAGGTTACCATCATCAGTGGGCCGGGTGGCCCCCAAGCGATCGGTATTTCTCTTCCCGGCAGTGAGGACTTGGCCAAGACGCTCACTATCAGCGGCATCATCGATAAGGTCGACGGAAGCAAGATCCAACTCGGCGGCCGCACCTTCAAGCTTGACGCTTCTACCGTCATCGATGCTGGCAGCTTCGTGATGGAGCCCGGCGTGCGCGCCCGCGTGGAGAGCGAGTGCGCCGACGAAGCGCTGGTGGACGGCGTGTGTCGAGGAAGCGAGCTGGTGGCCAAGCGGATCGTCCTTCTCGCCCCTGAAGGTCCGCCTGAGACCGTGACCGTGGAAGGGGTCTTCCAGGGGCAGGATGACGGAAGCTGGATCATCGCCGGCATCCCCATCGACTTCGCCCCCGAGAGCCCAGCCCTGGTCACCCCGCCCCCAGGCACGTTGGTGAAGGTGACCGGCAGCCAACAGGACCAGGCCATCCTCGTGGCCACGGCGGAATCCATCCGCCCACCCGAGGAGTTGGGTCTTGTCAAGCTGGAAGGCGTGGTGGATCAGCTGGACGACAAGCAGTGGCAGATAGGGCCAGCGCCCTTCCACACTACGGTCGCCACCAGGATCGGTGGAGAACTCATTCCCGGGGCCAGGGCGGTAGTCTGGGGCCTGCCCAACGAGGACGGCTCCCTCGATGCCATCCACGTCGACGTTCTCGACACCCGCTCGCTACTCGCCCCTTAGGCGTCCCGGTTTGTAATATGTCTCCAAGATGTGGCGACGCATCCCCTCGCTTTGCTCAGGGCAGGCTCTTGCCATTTTGCCCACATCGCCGCTGAGATTCTTCGCTCCGCTCAGAATGACGCTAGGCCATGCTGTCACCCTGAGCGTAGCGAAGGGTCTCACTCCAGATGGCATACTACGCCCGGGGGTCGCTGCAAGTCGGTGATAGAACACCCTAGCTCTCGGCTGTCTGTGCCAACAGCCTTCGGAAGCGTAGGGCATCCTCTAGCATGAACACGTTGTTGACCAGGCAGTAGACGGGATGGCACCCCCCTTCGACCTGCCGCAACAGCCAACGATGATGGGAAGAGTCATCGCAGGGCCTAGTATAGCTCGGCGAGCGCCGGGCGTGACTGGTTCATTTTTGGTACCCATCCCGCGGGTTGAAACCCGCGGCTTCCCAGAATCGAAAATTTGGTGCTGCGGGATTTATCCCGCAGGGTTAGGGAGTTCACCCACCGGTGGTGAACGAGTTACCCCTGGCCCGCCCGATTGCTGGCCGACGCTCCATGCCCTACAATATGGCTCAGGCGCCCCCGTCGTCTAGAGGCCTAGGACGCGGCCCTTTCAAGGCCGAAATCAGGGGTTCGAATCCCCTCGGGGGCACCAGTCCTATCCGGGCCTCCGATACGCCCGCGTGACATCCAACGAGCCTGCGAAAGGAGGACCAGAGCCCGTGAAAAGAGGCACTTTCCTCTACTTGATCGCTGCTTCGGCGCTGGTGTTGTTCCTGCTGCAGGTGTTCTCCGGCTTCGTTCTCTGGGTGGCCATCCCTCGCGGCGACGGCTTTCAAGGGGGCCGTGGGGCTGCCCAGCCGCC
>CAZSHQ010000092.1:0-4269 GCA_964606995.1 uncultured Dehalococcoidia bacterium
TCCCCCGCCTCTGCGTCTATCACCTGGCCTACGCCGGGCGAGGGGATAAGATGCGTCGCTTCGACCTGGAACCCCAGCAGACGCGGGCAGCAGTGGACTACATCTTCCAGCGCTCGCAGGACCTCCACGCGCGGGGCATCGAGAACGATATCCTCAGCGTGGACAACCACGCCGATAACGCCTACCTCTACCTGCGGGTGCAGAAGGAACAGCCCCAACGGGCGGAGGAAGTCTATCAGATGCTGCGCTGGAATGGCGGGAACCAGTCGGGTATCGCCGTCTCCAGCGTCGATCCTCTGGGACACCTGCACGTCGACCAGTTCTCCTGGCACTACTCCCTGGGCGACGTTCGGGAGCGGCCCTTCGCCGAAATCTGGAGCGATACCAGCGATCCGGTCATGAGGGTGCTGAAGGACCGCAAGCCCCACCTCAAGGGGCGCTGCCAGGTCTGCAAATGGCTGGACGTCTGCAACGGCAACCTGCGGGTGCGGGCTGAGCGCTACTTCGGCGATTTCCTGGCTCCTGACCCCGCCTGCTACCTGACCGACGAGGAGATCGGCATTGCGCCGGGGACGCCGGCAGCCGAGGAGGCGGCCAAGTGGCCGGTGCCAGTGCAAGATGAATCAGCGGAGTCGTCCCAATTGTTCACCACTCGCAGGAGGCGCTAACCATGGCAAAGGCCGAAGAGGCGACCGCTCAGCAGCTAGACATCGTTGATCGCCGCCTGCTGGACCTCTTGCAGCGCGACTTCCCCCCAACGACGCAGCCCTTCGCAGCGATCGGCGAGAGGCTTGGGCTGCCCGAGGAAGAAGTGCTGGCGCGGGTACGGCGCCTTAAGAGCCCCGACGAGAAAGGGCTCATCCGCCAGATCAGCGCCATCTTCAACACGTCCGCCTTGGGTTACAAGAGCACCCTGGTGGCCATGCAGGTCCCCCAAGACGAGATCGAGCGGGCGGCGGCGGCGATCAATGGCCACCCAGGGGTCAGCCACAACTACCAGCGTGACCACGCCTGGAACCTGTGGTTCACCCTGGCCGTGCCCCCCGACGAGGACCTGGAGAGCACTGTCCAGGCGCTGGTTGAGAAGGCAGGTGGCTATCCTTATCGCCTATTTCCCGCACTGCGGGTCTTCAAGATCGCCGTGCAACTGGATATAGAGGGCGCCAGCGGCATTTCGGCCGTCGATAGCCCTCAAGGGAGCCGTCCCACCCCTGCCCTCACCGTCCGCGATAGGGCCTTCATCCGTGAACTGCAGAAGGATATCGAAATCGTCTCCCAGCCCTTCGCAGACGTGGCCGAGCGCTTAGGGGTGAGCCAGGAGGAAGTCGTCGCCTGGCTGCAGCAGGCCAAGGCTGCGGGCTGGTTGCGTCGCTTCGCCGCCATCCTGCGTCAGCGGCAGGCAGGTTATGTCGCCAACGGCATGGTAGCCTGGCGTGTGCCGCAGGACAGCATCGAGAGAGTAGCGACGGTTGCCGCCTCCCTGCCCCAGGTCAGCCACTGCTACCAGCGCCTCACCTACCCTGACTGGCCCTACAATCTCTTCACGATGATCCACGCTAAAAGCAAAGAGAACTGCCAGGCCGTCGCTCGAGAGATCTCTCAGGAGACGGGTGTCAGCGACTACGTCATCCTGTTCAGCACCAAGGAATACAAGAAGGCGCGCCTCAAGTACTTTGACCCGGCCCAGGAGGTCATGACAAGCAGGTCACAGAGCCTCTACACCGAGGCCCAGAGGTACATGCCTGGCGGCGTCAACAGCCCTGTCAGGGCTTTCCGCGCCGTGGGAGGAGAGCCGCTGTTCATCGCCAGAGGGGAGGGCCCCTATATCTACGACGTGGACGGCCAGCGCTACATTGACTACGTCCTGTCCTGGGGTCCTCTGATCCTGGGGCACGCCCATCCACAGGTGGTAGGCGCTCTGAAAGAGGCCGCGGAGCGAGGGATTAGCTACGGCGCCCCCACCGCGCTGGAGACCGAACTGGCCAAACGGGTGGTGGAAGCAGTGCCCTCCGTCGAAATGGTGCGCTTCGTCAACTCGGGCACCGAGGCCACCATGAGCGCCCTGCGCCTGGCCCGCGCCTACACAGGGAGGAGCAAGATCATCAAGTTCGAGGGCTGCTACCACGGACATGCCGACTTCCTCCTCGTTCGGGCGGGCTCGGGGGTGACCACCCTTGGCCTTCCTGACAGCGCCGGTGTGCCAGAGGGTACCGCCCAGGACACTTTGGTAGCTCCCTACAACGACCTGCAGGCAGTTGAGAGGTTGTTCAGCGAGAATCGCGCTCAGATCGCCGCAGTGATCGTCGAGCCCGTGGCAGGGAACATGGGGGTGATACCCCCCGAACCCGGCTTCCTGGAGGGCCTGCGAGAGGTGACAAAGGCGGAGGGGACGCTGCTTATCTTCGACGAGGTGGTCACCGGCTTTCGTGTGGCCTATGGTGGAGCCCAGACCCTATATGGCGTGATGCCCGACCTAACCTGTCTGGGCAAGGTCATCGGCGGTGGCCTTCCGGTGGGAGCCTACGGTGGTCCCAGGCAGATCATGGGGATGGTGGCACCCCTCGGCCCTATGTATCAAGCGGGCACCCTGTCCGGCAACCCCCTGTCTATGACCGCTGGCATCGAGACCCTCAAAGTCCTCGCTCAGCCTGGGGCCTACCAGCGCCTGGAGGAGAAGTCGGCGCGGCTGGCGGACGGCCTCCGCGCGGCAGCCGAGACCGTCGGGATGCCCACCTTTCAGACACGCGTTGGCTCCATGTTCTGCACCTTCTTCAACGCCGAGAGGGTCGTGGACCATGCCTCGGCGAAGAGGTGCGACAGCAATAGATACGCCCTCTTCTTCCGGGCGATGCTGGAGAACGGCGTCTATCTGGCGCCCTCGCAGTTCGAGGCGGGCTTCCTGTCGCTGGCACACAGCGAGCAGGACATCGAACGCACCATCCAGGCCGCGGAGGAGGCTTTCTCAAGGCTCGGCGGATAGCGGCTCAATCGAGCTGTGCGGCTCTCCCCCCTGACCTATCGAACTACGAACATCCGCGTCTTCCAGATCTGCGAGGGAGCATTGCACAAGGCCTCGTACCTGGGCTTGGCCACGTTCAGAACCCTGGCCAGCGTCTTGTCGGCGAGCCCCTGCAGGTACTCGCACCGTTTGAGGAAGGAGCGCAGGGTCAGCTTGTCACCGCCCAGGAAGACGTAGTCGAGTCGCTTCTCATAGTCAGCGAACTTCGTTGTTACAACCGAGCAGGCTTTGTCGAACAGCTCCCGGGCCTGCTCTTCCCTTCTCCGCTCGAAGCGCCGCTGGGACTGACCGCCGGCCCTATGCCTCCCCTTCACGAACCTGGTGCCCGTCTTGGATGTGAGCAGCCGGTCGCCTTCAAAGACGCCGACCGAGTATCCTCCCAGCCTCAGAAGCACGACCCCCAGAAGGTACTTCTTATCCAGCAGCACCTTCAGATAAGAAGCATCCCAAGCCGGAAAGAACTGGTCTAGGTCGACGGGAAAAGGCGGCAGAAGCACATACTTAGGGTCATCGCTCCAGAAGAGAACGAGGCCCGTTTCAGATTCGACAAGGTTCGGGGGAAGGCTCTCTATCTCCTGCAGCCACTCGCCACGTGCATCCGCGAGGGATTCTACGTAGCGAGATAGGTGGCCCGGCCTGACGTACAGCGCAATCCTCTCACCCTCCGGCTGCTCTAGTTCGGCCAGCCAACGCTCCAGTCTGCCCCGTGTCATGTAGTAGCGTTCGGCAACCTCCACCATCTTCCCGATCTACCGCTTGCCGGCCCTGTCCCTCCTCATAGCGCCGCCTTCTTCAGTTCCTCGTACGCCGCCTTCACCTCGTCGACGGATGCGCCGTCTTCCAGGGTGCTGACGTCGCCGACGGGCACCTCTCTCGCCACCGCCTTGAGCACCCGCCGCATGATCTTGCCGCTTCGGGTCTTGGGCAGTTTCTCCACAAAGAACAGCCGCTCGGGGGTGGCGACGGGCCCGACCGCGTTTCGGATGTGCCCTACGAGTTCCTTACTCAAGGCATCAGAGGCCTCATAACCGTCCTTCAAAATGACGAACAGCACGATGGCTTCGCCCTTTATGGGGTCGGGCTTGCTCGCCGCGGCGCCTTCGGCGACGGCCGGGTGCGAGACGACAGCATTTTCCAGCTCGAGAGTGCCCAGGCGGTGTCCCGCCACCTTGATGACCTCGTCGGCCCTGCCGAGGAGCCAGAAGTAGCCTTCCTCGTCCTTCATTGCGTAGTCACCGGTGTAGTAGGAG
>CAZSHQ010000093.1:0-4268 GCA_964606995.1 uncultured Dehalococcoidia bacterium
CACCCAGATGATGCCGAAGAGGGCGGTCGACAGCACTACACAAACGTAGCCGCTGGCCCCGCGAAAGCCCAGCAGCCGCCACACGGGAGTCCCAGGACCGCCGATGAGGGCCGCTGCTGCCAGCACCCCCAGAGGCCGGGACACCCTGGCCACCCTCATGACAAGCCGCGCCAGCAGCGAAGGTTCCGCTCCACTCGGACTTGGAGCCTCGCCCGCTCGGGCCTTGCGCGTCGGCCAAAGCTGCCTCCACCACCGCATGACAAGCGGGTGAACGATGGGCAATGCCCGGTCGTAGATCGCCAGGCTGACCAGGCCCATGGCGCCCCAGCCCAGGCAGAAGACCAAATAGCCCGGCCACAGGCCGAGTGTCTCGACAGTGAACACAATGGAGGCAACGAGAAGGGCTTCCCCCCACACCAGCATCACCACCCCCACCGCTCCCACGCCGATTGCGCTCAAGCCGCCCAGGGCGGCCAGCCGCAATCTGCCGGCCCGCGGGGAGGCCGTATTGGCGGCTACCTCTTTCAGTGCCCCCGCTCCTCCATCGTCTCGATACCCTTACGGATGGTGTTGAGGAAATTGTTGAGCTGCGTCTCCAGTCGTCGCAGGGTTTGCAGGGAGTAGAGGTCGGCTTCCTCCATCTGCTGCTGAGCGACCTTCTGGGCCTCATCCAAGCGCTCCCTGGCCTGCGTCTCAGCGTCTCGCACCAGGGCCTGGGCCCTCTCCTCCCCTTCGCGGACGATCTGCTGGGCCCGCTCCTCCGCCGCCTTCACCACCGCCTCGTCCTTCAGGCGCTCCTCCAGTTCTGCCTGCGCCCTGGCTATAATGCGGCCCGCCTCCTCCTGGGCCTGGGCCAGCACTTCCTCCTGCTTCTGCAGAACCTCGCGTGCCTCGCGGATGTCAGCGGGCATCGCCACCCGCATGCGGTCGATGAGGTCGAGCAGGCGCTGGCGATGCACTACCACACCGCTGCCCAGAGGAACGGGGAAGCCTCGGGCTACCAGCTCCTCCAGGCGGTCGATGAGGTAGAGGATATCGATGGATTCATCCGTCAAAGAATCTCCCCCCTAGCGGGCAAACTTGCGACGAAGGGCTGTGGCCACGTGGGACGGCACCAAATCGCCCGCATCATAGCCCAAGCTGGCCACCTCCCGAATCCTGCGACCGCTGACGAACAGGTGCTCTAGGCTGGCCATTAGGTAGACCGACTCGAGCTCCGGCGCCATCTTCTTGTTCATCAGGGCCATATCGAACTCAGCCTCGAAGTCGGTAAAGGCGCGGATGCCACGCACCAGCACGTTGGCCTTCTCCTGGCGAGCGAACGCCACCACCAGGCCACTGAACGGCTTGACGGTTACGTTAGACAGATGCTTCGCCGCCTCCTCGAACATCATTACCCGCTCTTCGATGGGGAAAAGAGCATCGGGCCCATCATACACTGCCACCACCACCCGCTCGAACATGGCGGCGGCGCGCTGGGTGATGTCCATGTGGCCGTTAGTGACGGGATCGAAGCGACCGGGATAGACAGCGATGGCCAAGTGCCCCTCCTATCTATAGATAGATACGCCAGTATCTCCGTGACGCTTTCGGCTCACCAGAGCGAAGGCCCCCCACTGGTCGGCGGGCAAGCGGCGCCAGGGGTGCTCCACGACTAGCGTGCTCACCGGCCCGACCAGAGGCGAGCCTGCCAGGCGGGCCACCACCGCCACACCGCCCTCGTCCTCGTAGGGCGGATCCATAAGCACCAAGTCGTAGGGTCCCTCCAGGCGGTCTAGAGCCTTCTCCACAGGCAGGCAATGCACTCGCCCCCGTTCCTGGAAGCCAGCCAGGGCCAGGTTCTCCCGTATTATGGCACAGGCGGCGCGATCTTGCTCGACGAAGTCGCACCAGTGGGCGCCGCGACTGAGGGCCTCGATGCCCAGAGCACCGCTGCCCGCGTAGAGATCGAGGACACGGGTGGAATCGGCCCCTAGCGACACCAGTATGTCGAAGATGGCCCCCCGCACCAGATCCGAGGTGGGGCGGAGATGACGTACGGCTGGCCTCCTGAGCCGCAACCCTTTGGCCTTGCCGGCGATGACCCGCATGGTGCTGACTGCCACTCCCGCGCCATCAAGGGGTAGGGGTGGGCGTCTCCCCCTCTGGCGTTGCTGTCTCGGTCTCCTCCGGCGTGGGCGTGGCCTCTGGTGTGGCTGTCTCCGTCTCCTCCGGTGTGGGCGTCTCCCCCTCTGGCGTGAGGGTCTCGGTCTCCTCCGGCGTAGGCGTGGCCTCTGGCGTTGCTGTCTCGGTCTCCTCCGGCGTGGGCGTGGCCTCTGGCGTGGGGGTCTCTTCTGGAGGAAGCGTGGGCTCCGGCGTCGGCTCCGGCGTCGGCGTGACAGTCGCCTGCACCTCCAAGGTAAGGCGACGGCCTACGCGGGTGACGCCATCGCTGACGATGAGGGAGATCTCGTACGTTCCTCCTTCCTCGGGCGGTATCCAGGTGGCAGCGCCACCGGTGCCGGGAGCCTCTATCGTGCCGCCGCTGGCCGTCCATTCGGGCCGCAGATTGTCGGGATTGGGCCTCTCCAAGTGTGCCAGGCCACCCCTCACCAGGGAGTCTACCGCCGCCCAGATGTCAGCTCCACCAGACCCCTCCGACGCATCCTCGATGGCGATGCCGCCCAGGCGGAAGGCCTGGACCAACTCAAGCTTGAATCCTACGCTGAAAACGTTCTCCACCCACACAGTGCGTGTCTCATCGTCTGTGCGGTAAGAGAAGGTGACGGTGGCCGTCTCATCGTCCCACTTGATGCCAGAGCCGCCCGTCCCACGATGGATGTTGTCGCCAGTAATGACCACCTGGCGGCCGCCCACAATATCCAGAGAATCCTCCGGACCCGGCACCACCGTCATCACATTGGCGATGCCCATCGCCTGGAGGAAGGTCAGCGCCTGAACCCCCTCCTTGCTCTTCTCGTAGCTGAAGGGACTGACCACCAGAAAGACCTTGGCCGGCTCGACGATGCGAGTGGCGTAGCGCAGGACCTGGAACATGCGGTTGCGGTACAGCGACTGGTCGCTTTCGGGAAGGATCTTGACGTAGTCAGCCGCCTTGCCCAACCGCTCCCAATCGTAGGCGCCGGTGTCGATGTTGCCGTCGCGCACCTTCGGCAGAGGGAGAGTGATGCTCAGCTTGTGGCCCGTCTTGTGCAACTCCTGGGCCAGGTCGGCGATGAACTGGCTGAACTCGCTGCTCACCTGGGCGTCCACCTGCCGATAGTCGATATCGATCCCCTGCAAGTCGCCGCTCTCGGCCAGGGAGACAATGCCCTCGATGTGGCTGGTAGTGAGGCTAGAGTCGTCCAGGATGGCATTGACCGCTCCCGCAGCATCGCCCTCCAGGGCGGCGATGGTGGGGTAGATGTCGAACCCTTCGTCGTTGGCTAGGCTGGTGGCTGTGCCGACGATGGACCCGTCGGAGGTAGGGACGTAGCCCACAGGGCTGACAACGCTCAGCAGGCCCCCCGCTGCCGGGTCGACGCTGCTGCCGCTGGGTAGGGAGCCTAGGGCCAGATAGGTGGCCGCCGCCAGCCGCAGCACCACCAGATTGTCGGGAATCTCCTCGAGCTCAGCCTCAGCGGCCGCCCCGTCATCAGCTAGAGTGGCCGCTGCCAGCCGCACCCAGGTGCCATCGCGATAGGTGTAGAAAGCAAGGTTGGAGGGATCCTGGGTGGGAGTATCAAGGCTGATGGTGGTCAGGCGGCAGCCCTGCTCCTCGGCCCCTGAAGGAACGTTCAACTCGTACAAGGGGCTCAGGTTTACCAACCCCTCGGGCAGGTCCGGCACCTGGTCGGCGCGCGTGGCGGTGATGCCGCAGCCGACCTCCGTGGGCCCGCCAGGGCCCTCATCGCCACCACCCCCCAGAAGGGACAGAGGCGGCAGGAAGAGGATGAGAATGAGGATGGCCAGAAAGATGATGGTGCCGCCAATGATCAGGGGCGCCGGATCCCGCTCGAAGCGAGAACGGAAGAGGCGGTCGAAGGGCCCTTCCTCCCTGGGAAACTCTCTTCTACCAGGCGGTGGACGACGATTCATGACCAACTACTGCCTTCCTTCTCCCTCCATCTCGGCAACCGCCAGCCCAGCCTAGGGCCGCTGGGGCCGCTGGATGAGGGTCACGTCCAAGGTGAACTCCTTCCCATCTCGACTAAGGACAACGGGAACGGTTTCATCGGGCTGTAGGCGCATCAGCACGTTCAAGAAAGGAACATCGGCCGTGATTTCGT
>CAZSHQ010000094.1:0-4244 GCA_964606995.1 uncultured Dehalococcoidia bacterium
TTGCCAATGGCAGCCAGCGCGACGATCTGCTCATCGCTCAGCTTCTGCTGCTCGCGCAGCTCGCCCGGGACGGCGAGCCAGATGTTGGTTCCGTCCTCGGCACCCGCCTCGGGATTCCTGACAAACTGGCGCTCCTGGTTCACCACCCGCTTCTCCAGGATGCGCAAGCTGGCCTTGTCGAGCACGTAGAGGTCAGGCGTGAGCTCGCCCGAGACGATGGCTTCGCCCAGGCCGAAGACGGCCTCAATAGCGATCTTGGAACGATCACCGCTGACCGGCTCCAGGGTGAACATGACCCCCGATCGGGAGGATTGCACCATGCGCTGCACGGGGACAGCGATGGCCACCTTCAGGTGCTCGAACCCCTTGTCGGCCCGGTAGAAGATAGCCCGTGCCTCGAAGAGGGAGGCCCAACAGGCGCGCACTGCATCCACCACTTCACCCTCGCCCACTACATTCAAGAAGGTGGCCTGCTGGCCAGCGAAGGAGGCGTCGGCGAGGTCCTCAGCAGTGGCTGAGCTGCGTACAGCCACCGGGCCGCCGCCCAACTGACGATAGGCCTGCTTGATCTCAGCGGCGATCTGCTGAGGCACAGGGGCGCTGCGTATGAGGGACTTTATCTCCTCAGAGACCTCCTGAAGCCGAGCGCTATCGTTATAGTCCAGAGGGGAAAGGAGATTCTGGATAGTCGGGCGAAGACCGGCTTGCTCAAGGAACCGGGTATAGGTGGGGGCAGTAACAATGAACCCCGGGGGTACCGGGATCTGGGCTTGGGTTATCTCCCCCAGGTTGGCGCCCTTTCCTCCCACCAGGGGTATGTCTTGCTTGCCAACCTCCTTGAACCATAACACCTCTCGCTCGCTAGTCCTCATTTGGTTCGCCTCCTTGCACCTTCAGGCCATATCCTCGCCGGTTCAGGAGCTACCGCATATTATAGCATGGCCCCTCAGCCTGTCCAGATACGATTCAGAATGGTCTATAGCTGCGTACACGATAGACGATCAGGGGGGCCATTTGTTACGCTCCCAGTCGCCCAAATTTGGCGGCTATTGCGCTCCTGTGCTTATTCCACCGTGACGGTCTTGGCCAGATTCCGCGGCTGATCCACATCGCAGCCGCGGCGAACAGCGATGTGATAGGCGAAGAACTGGAGAGGGATAGCAGCCAGGATGGGCATGAGCAAGGGCGGAGCCTGAGGCAGATGAATGACATGGTCAACCTTCTTGGCCAGTCCTTCATCTCCTTCGCTGACGATGGCGATGACCGTGCCTTCCCGTGCCTTCACCTGCTCGATGTTGCTGATGGCCTTATCGTAGAGCTCGTCCCGCAGAGCGATGGCCACCACGGGCATCTCCTCATCGATGAGAGCGATGGGTCCGTGTTTCATCTCCCCCGCCGGATAGCCCTCGGCGTGGATGTAGCTGACCTCCTTGAGCTTAAGGGCCCCCTCCATGGCTATCGGAAACTGAACGCCCCGCGCCAGGTAAAGGAAGTTGTTGTAGCGGGAGAAGCGGTGGGCCAGCCGCTCGTACTCTTCATCCCGCTGGGTTACTTTCCCCACCAGCGAGGGCATGCGGGCCAGGGGGGAGATGAGGCTGCGCAAGTGTGCTTGATCGACGACGCCTCTCTCCTGGGCCAGATAGCAAGCCAGGAGGTAGAGAGCGGCGATGGCAGCGGTGAAGGTCTTGGTGCTGGCGACGCCCACCTCCAGTCCGCAACGGGTATACACCACCCCATCGACAATGCGAGTGGCCTGACTGCCCACCACGTTGCAGATGGTGATCTGGAGGGCCCCCTGTCGGCGGGCCTCGTCCATGGTCGCTAGGGTGTCCACCGTCTCCCCTGATTGCCCCACGGAGATGACCAGGGTATCCGGGCCCAACAAGGGCTTGCGGTAGCGGAATTCCGAGGCATTATCCACCTCGGCAGGGATACGCGCTATCTGCTCGATGTAATAGCGGCCGACCATGGCGGCATGGAGGCTGGTGCCCATGCCCACCAGCATCACCCGCCGAATCTGGCCCAGCCTGCGCCTGGGGATCGCTAGATCTTCCAGGACCACCGCCGGCGGCTCAAACTGCGCCCGCCCGCGGATAGTGTCCAGGATGGCCTCCGGCTGCTCGGCGATCTCCTTGAGCATGAAGTGCTTGTAGTTGCCCCTGGCCGCCGATAGGGGGTCATAGGGCACGGTCTGAGCTTCCTTGGCCAGGATGGTGCCATCTGCTGATAGATACGACACACTGTCTGACGTTACGGCAGCGATCTCCCCATCGGCCAGGAAAGCTACCCGACGAGTGTGAGGCAGGAGGGCGGGCAGGTCGCTGGCCAGGAACATCTCCCCCTGGCCGTAGCCCACCACCACGCCGCCGGCATTACCTACGCGGGCTGCCACCAGCTTGTCGGGCTCGCCCAGGCTGAAGACCACCATGGCGTGGGCTCCCTCCATCTGGTCGATGGCTCGGCCCACCGCCACCTCCAGGCTGCTGCCGTCCCGAAGGTAGTGCTCGATCAGGTGGGGAATGACCTCGGTGTCTGTCTCTGACACGAAGGTGTGCCCTTGGTCGACCAGTCTCTCTTTGAGGGCCAGGTAGTTCTCCACGATGCCGTTGTGGATCACCACCACCCGGCCCTGGCAGTCGCGGTGGGGATGGGCGTTGATGTCGCTGGGGCGGCCGTGGGTGGCCCAGCGGGTGTGGCCGATGCCCAGACGGCTGCTGGGCCAGCGGCCGCGCACGCCAGAGGCCAGCGTGGCCAGCTTGCCCACGCTCTTCTCGATGCACAGCTCGCCATTCTCGGTCACGATGGCGATGCCAGCGCTGTCGTATCCCCGATACTCCAGCCGTTGCAGCCCCTCGAGAAGAATGGGAACCGCCGGCCTATTACCCACGTAGCCTATGATGCCGCACACGCCGTCAGTCTCCTCCAGGTCCGACCCACAGGGAACCAATCATAGAATACAACGACAATGCAAGCGATTGGGGTAAACCACGAAGGCGAAATCCCTCCGATCGAAAGTCATCACCTTGGGGCCAACTCCCGCATGCAGCGGACGACCTCCTCCACCGCCCAGTCGGGGGTGGAGGCACCCGCTGTCACGCCCACTCGCTCCCGCCCAATCAGCCACTGCCCTTCCAGTTCGGCTGCCGTTTCGATGTGATGGGTCTCCACGCCTGCTTCGCGGCAGACCTCCGCCAGGTGTCGGCTGTTGGCGCTGTTGTGGCCACCGATCACCAGCATCAGTTCGACCTCCTGAGCCAGCTCTCCGGCCGCCGCCTGCTGGCTGGCGGTAACATTGCACAGCGTATTGACCACTTGCAGTTCGCTGATCTGAGCCAGGCGCTCGCGCAGAAGGCGGCCGATGAAGGCAGCGAAGCGGGCCGGGCTCTGGGTGGTCTGGGGAATGATAGCCACTCGCGATAAGAGCTCCTGGGGCAGGGAATGAACATCACCCTCGGTCAGAGCGACGCCTTTCCCCTGAGCCCAGCTCAGAACCCCCTTTACCTCACGATGATCGGCGTCGCCGTAGACAATGACGGTGAATCCGTCCTCGGCCATCTTCTTGGCCCACCGCTGGGAGCGGATAACGATAGGACAGGTGGTATCGATGATGTCCAGACCCTTGGCCTTCGCCTCCTCCAGCACCTTCGGCCCCACGCCGTGGGCAGCGATAGCCACCACTGTGCCGCTCACTCCATCGATACTGCTGGTCACCTGAACGCCCTTCTCGGCCAGGGCAGCCACCACCTGGGGATTGTGGACGATGGGCCCCAAACTGATGACCTGTCCGTGCTCGCTGGCGGCCTTTTCCATCATGCGGATGGCCCGTCGCACGCCCCAGCAGAAGCCCATCTCTTTCGCCAGCAGGATCTCCACAGCCACACCCGCTCTCTAGGTCAGACCAATACCCTCGGCTTGCTCTTTCGATTGGCTGGCTACCAGCTCGGCGTAGACGCCCCGATACTCCTCGGGGAGAAGAACGGCGATCTCCTTCATGATCCGCTCGGTACACTGTTCGACCAGCTCAGCTTTGAGGCGACGGCCCTTAGGTAACTCAAAGGGCTTGCCGAAGACCACGCCCACCCGTGTTATGCGGAAGAAAGAGCGAGGGACGGCCACCCCTCCGGTACCAGTAACCGCCACCGGCACGATCGGGGCACCGCTGCGCAGGGCTATGATGGCTGTGCCTGGTTGTCCCTTGCTCAGGCCTGGCTTGCGGCTACGTGTGCCCTCGGGGAACATGCCCA
>CAZSHQ010000095.1:0-4185 GCA_964606995.1 uncultured Dehalococcoidia bacterium
GCGCCATTCAGGTCTATCTCTATGTCTTCTTCCTCAATGCCCGGCAGTTCGGCAACTACTTTGAGGTGGGTCTCCTCGTCGAAGACATCCGCAGGAGGTTCCTGGACGGTGGGAACCTTCGGCTCTGGCACGGGTGCCTGCCGCCTTCCGGGCGCGGCCCTCCTTCCCATCGGCCTCCCGGTAGGGCGGCTCCGAAGTGAGGACATCGTGCCACCTACCTCCACTCGCTTGAGCGGCTCGCTCCTCAGCCTGGCCTCGATCTCGCCGTCGATAGCTCTCAGCCTCTCCTGGAAGGACTCCGACTTCTCCAGCCCCCTGATGAGACCGCCGAGGCCGGGGAACATACCGCCGAGCTGGCCGAGTACGCTGGCAGCGGTCCCTTCAGCAGTGCCTTCGGACTCTTCCTCGGCAGTCGCCGCCTCCAGCCTCCTGATCTTCTCCTCGAGCTCCCTTATCCTCTCCTCCTGTTCGGCGATCTTCTTTTCGGCCGCCGTCGTCTTTTCGGGCGTTCTCCGCCTATCGCTGGCCCTCTTCTTTCCGCTCGTACCGTCCATCGCCATCGCCTTCCCTAGGTTGCTGGTGGGATGGCCTGCGCCTTGGCGCTTATCCAGCCGCACCAGGGGCAACCGGTAGTGATAAGCTCTTCGGTGGGCACCCTCTTGTCGCACTGGGGACAGCTCTCCTTGGCTACCACCGCGTCCTGCCAGGCCGGCGTCTCCAGGTTGGTCCCCGAGGGAAACTCCAGCCCGTATCTCGCCGCGGTCTCGAACGATGCCAGGGCGGCCCTTATCTTGATGCCGAGCAGCTCAACCCCGGAGACCGCCACCATGATGTCGGCGTTTATGACCAACCCCTTGTCCAGGATCCTGTCTACGACGTCAGCCAGGCCTGTGCCGTCGGTGTCTCTTTCCGCTTCCAGGGCCATCAGCGTTCACTCCCTCTCAATTTCGCTCCTTGCTCGTTCCTCGGCGGCCTCCTCTTCTATCGCCTCAGCGATAGCTCGCAGCATCGCCAGCGGAAGCATCACCGGAGCGGCCATGATCGCCAGCAGAAACGGCAGTAGCTACTCCTTCACTACTATGTTGACGAAGCTGTAGGGCGGTGCTGGCCCCACATAGACAAACTTAACCCTGTCGCTGTGCGCCGCCATCAATTCCTCCACTCGAGCGTCGAATTCTCTCTCCCACCGTCTATCCACCAGGAAGGCGGCGTTGCATATCATGTCGTCGCCGTGGGTCCTGTTGAACTGCACATCGATCGAGATCCTTTTCAGGGGGTCGAGCAGGCCTTCTGCCTCCTGGGCCTTCTTTTCCTCCAGTAGCGCTTTCATCCTCGCGCCCATCGCTTTTTTGGCGGCCTCAGCTCGTTCGGAGGAGGCCTGCCCTATCTTCTTCTGGAGTGCCCTGATCTCCTCGTTCGCCTCGATGATTTCCCGAAAGATCGTCTCCATGTCTTTCCAGATAGCCTTCAGACCAAGCTCCAGCCTGTTGTCCAAGTACCGTAGAAGATTCCTGAATTCGGTATGCCTCTTCTTGAGGAGGCTGCGAATCTCGTCCACGCTAGGGGCGACCGTATAGAACCTTACGGGGAGGACGGTGCAGTCCTTCATTACCTCTTCGATCACTCTTTCGTGCTTGGTCATGGTTTCTCGGCTAACCACGTACTTGCTCATGGGCACGCTGCTTATCACCGCACTGAGACCCTGGTAGGAAATAGTCGTAACCTCGTCGCCGCGGTCGCCGATGGCTATGGGACCGAAGTTCCTGGTGTCGCTACCTTCGATCAGGCAGTAGAGATACTTGCCCTCTTCCGCCATCTTCGGGCTCGGGGTTTCTCCCCGGGAACGTTGGCTGACTTCTTGGCGCGGCTTGCCGTGAACGGCCACCTCTAGATACCTCTTTCACGCCCAAAAGGCTGGCTCTAGGCGCAATGCTTTGAGATCAGATCGAGCACCCGCTGCCTAAATTTCGGCTTCTCGGAATTGCCGCCGCGGGTTGCGCTGCCGGAGTCTGCCTCTGTGCCCAGGACGTCCAGACAGGCTTGCGCAAAGACCCCGTCGCTAGCCAAGGCATGCGTCCCGGAGACGCCTACCACCTTGCCGATCATTATGCAGGCCCGCACAGTGGGGGTGAATTCATACTCGCCCGTTTGCCTAAAGTCCCTGACAACGTCCACGATGCGCTCCGCATCCCGCCGCGGCACCCCCGACTTGGCCTGGGTAATGGCGATCTCCGTCTCCCTGTCGTAGTGGCCCAGGTTGATGGTGACCATCCTGTCCCGCAAGGCGTCTTGGGCCTTGTGAATACCAGCGTACTCCTCCGGGTTGCTGGTGAAGATGGCGCCAAAATCGGGATGCACCTGCAGATGGCCCTCCTCGCCTCGCCCTGGCGGGAGATCCAGGATCTTCTCCTCCAGCACGGGGAGCAGCACGTTGTTGGCCTCCGGTCGCGACCGGGTGAATTCGTCGTACAGGAGGGTAAAGCCGTATTTGCAGGCCACGGTTACTCGATTATCCACCCACCTTCTCTGGACATCCTCCTCGGCCTTGAGGACAGAATGGATGAAATTGTCCACGGTCTTCTTGAGGCGATAGCCGTGCTCGGCACCCACCAGGTCCGAGGTGCTGAATTCCTCGTCGCCGTGGATCAGTATCACCGGCCGCCCGATCTGGGCGGCGACATACATGGCCAGGGTTGTCTTGCCGGTGCCTGCTGGGCCTCTGAAGTGGATGGGAAAGCCGGACTCGACATACAGGAGAGCCCGTTTCAGTATGTCTTTGACGTAAGGCGTTTCGACGAGGCCCGGCTGCTTGCGGTCTACCAGTATGGGCTCGATCTCCCACACAGGTCCTAGACTAGTTGTCATGCTATGCCCCCCCTATGCGTGCCGTCTCCGCCTTCACCGCATCTGCCTGGCCGGTGCGCACAGACGGCAGCCCGGCTTTCTTCTCCTCCACTTCCGCAAGTGCGATCCGGCTTATCTTCTCGTTCACCCTGTCCCTCTGGTAGGTCAGCCAGTCTATCTTCTTCTCAAGTCGCGCTCGAAGCTGGAGCAGGTCACCGAGCAGGCAGGAGCGTCCCTCTTCAGTGAACGCATACACCAGGTTTGCTCCTTCGGAGATCGGGGCAAGATATCCATATCTGCACAAGTATCCCAAGAGGCAACCCGCGTACTGGGTCGAAATGCCCATTCTGCGGCTGACGGTCAGCTTGTCCAGGCGCTTCAGTTCCTGGGCGAGCCTCAAGATCTGCAGTTCATTGGGACTCATCTCTGCCACCCTCTTCCGCTCATGCGGTCAAACCCTAGTAAACGCTGTCTCCTTCCGAAAGCGCCTAGAGGCCCACGGCATCCTCTATGCGCTGATAGAGGTGCTTGGCCATGTAGAGCTGCCCGTTCTGCTCGTATTCCTGGGGCTATCTTCAGCAGCCGATCAGAGGCCTCCTGTGCCTCCTTGGTGTCGGGGTGGCAGTCAATGACGTTGAAGTAGACATATATGGCCTGGTGGATGTTCCCCTGCTCCTGATAAGCTCTACCCGTCCTCATCAGGAAGCCCCCGGTCACCGGGGCTGACGGTGCTGTGCCCTCAGCCATTCCTCACCCTCCTGGCAATGAACTCCGACATGTTGAGCTTCTATTACTCTTCTTCCTCTTCATATGATTCGCCGCGGAGTCGGGCCCTCTTCTTCTCGAACTTCAGCATGTTGCCCTCTTCGTCCAATGAGACCGCGTAGGTGCCGAGGATATCAGTCGACTCCGGTAGGCGCGCCATCTCCAGCATGTCGACCGTGATGTGCCATCCTTCCGCATCCTTGTAGCTGCCCACCACCGCCACCGGCTGAAAGCCGGTAACGTCGCTCAACTGCTGCCTGGCCCGCTTCGCTAGCTCTGTCATCTTCAACGCCATATGGTCCTCCTTGCTCCGCGACTATCCGCCGCCTGCATTCCCCACCAGCCTGTCGTGGGGGCCGCGCAGCTCTCCCTGGTTCATCCCTCTGGCTCTCTAGCTCCGCTCCTTAGCTTTGCGAATGAGGCTCAGCCTGTCGAGCAGAGCCTTCTCCTCCGCCGCGTACTGCTCGTCATCAATCTCGCCCAACTCGTATCGCATCTGGAGGTCCAACAACTGCCCCTGAAGTTTGCCCTCGTCCAGTTCCTGCCTTTCCACCTCCTCAGCAAACTCTTTGGCAA
>CAZSHQ010000096.1:0-4085 GCA_964606995.1 uncultured Dehalococcoidia bacterium
TCAACCAGCGCTCCGGCGTCTCGGTGCGGGCCTCCATCGCCGGCTACGAGAGCCTCCTGGCTAACGCCTTCCGCCGCGCAATTCGCTTGAAGGAAAAGGACATCGTGCCCCGCATCA
Organism: uncultured Dehalococcoidia bacterium; assembly: GCA_964606995.1. Classification (GTDB taxonomy): domain Bacteria; phylum Chloroflexota; class Dehalococcoidia; order SM23-28-2; family SM23-28-2; genus SM23-28-2. The sequence goes on from CAZSHQ010000096.1 coordinate 118, forward strand.
GCGACCTGCCTTACATCATCCCCTCCTTCAGCGGCAAGCTGGAGTTCGAGACGCTGGAAGAGGAGCGAGAAGAGCAGATCATCGAGAAGTTCATCCAGGGGGCGGTGGCCACCGTGTTCAACCGCTATCTCAGCCTCAGCGAACTGGAGCCGGTGGTGGCTCGCTTCAAGGAAGGGTTTACGCTGGAAGTGGCCGACACCATGCCCTCGGCCCAATACGTGCGCACCGTCAAGCAGGTGGAGGGCATGGACGAGGCCATCGCCAGGCTGGAGGCGGGCCGGAACCCGGCCCTGGTGGCGGCGGCGTTGGAGTTCGTGCTGGAGGGCCTGCACCTGAACCGTCGTCTCAACAAGGACAAGATCGCCGGCCGGGCCCGGTATCGAGGCTAGCACATGTACCGCCAAGAAGAAGTAGCTGCGGGGCTTCAGCCCTGCCTCAAGGCATCCCAAAGGAGCAGACCTGAAGGTCTGCAGCTACAGGCCTGCTAGATGATGTACGCCTACCGCTACTCAGAATGGGACGGTAGCCAGGACGTGCCGCCCCTGGACGCGGACGACGTCCTGGCCAGCATCACCGACGACCTGATGAACTTCGGTGACCTGCAGCACGCCCTGCGCAGCCTGCTGCAGCGGGGCATGCGCGACCCCCTCGGCCAGCGTCTTCAGGGCCTGCGCCAGCTCCTGCAGCAGCTTCGCCAGCAGCGCCGCCAGATGCTCGACCACTACAACCTGAGCTCAGCGTTCGACGACATCCAGAAGCGCCTGCAAGAGATCGTGCGGCTGGAGAAGGAGACCGTCGAGCGGCGGCTGGACGAGGCTACCCGCCAGCTTGAGGGGCGGGAGAGCCCTCTCCGGGCCTTCGAGGAGGCGATGAAGGAGGCCAGCGTCGAACAGGGGCAACCGGATCGCCAGTTCGCCCAGATGCTCAAAGACATCGCCGAGAAGAGGAAGAACTTCCTGGAGAACCTGCCTGAGGACGTGGGCGGCCAGGTGAAGGAGCTGCAGAACTACGAGTTCATGGACCCCGAGGCTGGCCGCAAGTTCCAGGAGCTCATGGAGATGCTCAAGCAGGCGATGATGGACTCCTTCTTCAGGAACCTATCCAGCCAGATCGCCAGCCTGACGCCCGAGGAGATGCAGCGCCTCAAGGAGATGGTGCGCGAGCTGAACCATATGCTCTCCGAGAAGATGGCCGACGGCCAGCCGGACTTCCAGCAGTTCATGCAGAGCTACGGCGACATGTTCCCCGACGAGTCGGGGCCTCAGAGCCTGGAGGAACTGATCGCCCAAATGCAGCACCAGCTCTCCGTCATGCAGAGCCTTCTGGACAGCCTGCCCGACGACATGCGCCGCCAGCTTCAGGACCTGCTGATGGAGAAGACCAGCGACCCTGAGCTTCAGCACGACCTGTACGAGCTGGCCGTCAATCTGGACATCCTCCACCCCATGCGCGACCCGAGCAACCGCTATCCCTTCCACGGCGATGAGGAGCTGGACCTCCTTGAGGCCCTGCGCCTCATGGACCGCCTCCAGGGACTGGACGAGCTGGAGAGGCAGTTGGAGCGCATGCAGTATGGCGGCAACGTCGACGACATCGACGAGGATAAGTTACGGGAACTCCTGGGCGAGGAGGCCTACGAGACCTTCCGCCAGCTCAGGCAATTCCTGGAGGTGCTGGAGGAGGCGGGCTACATTCGCCGCAAGGGGGCAACCTGGGAGCTAACCCCTCGCGCCATCCGCAAGATCGGCCAGAAGGCCCTGGGCGAGATCTACGCCCAGCTCAAGAAAGGCGCCCAGGGCAAGCATCCCTTGCCTGAGCGCGGCTCGGGCGGCGAGCGCACCGACGAGATCAAGAGGTACGAGTTCGGTGACCGCTTCGACCTCCACCTCGGCCAAACCATCATGAACGCCGTCTTCCGCGAGGGGCCGGGCCTGCCTCTGCACTTGGACAAGGACGACTTCGAGGTCTACCGCTCGGAGCAGCTCACCCAGACGGCCACGGTGATGATGCTCGACCTCTCCTGGTCCATGGCCCTGCGGGGTAGCTTCCAGGCCGCCAAGAAGGTGGCTCTGGCCCTGAACAACCTCATTCGCAGCCAGTTCCCCCGCGATACCCTCTACATCCTGGGCTTCTCCGCCTACGCCCGCGAGTTGACCGCCGAGCAGCTTCCCTACCTTCGCTGGGACGAGTCGGTGCTGGGCACCAACATGCATCACGCCTTCATGCTGGCCCAACGGCTCTTGGCCAGGCACAAGGCAGGCACCCGCCAGGTGATCATGATCTCCGACGGCGAGCCCACCGCCCACTTCGAGCGCGGCCGCTCCTACTTCGCCTACCCACCCAGCCCGATCACCATCCGCGAGACCCTCAGGGAGGTGCGCCGCGCCACTCGCAAGGGGATCATCATCAACACCTTCATGCTCGACCGTAACTACTACCTCAAAGAGTTCGTCAATCAGATCGCCAGTATGAACAAGGGGCGAGTGTTCTACACCACGCCCGATAGGCTAGGCCAGTACATCGTGGTGGACTATGTGGCGCAGAAGCGCAAACGGATCAGCGGTGCCTAGAGAGAGCCTCCTTCGGCGGCCCGGCAAGCCCTGAATCACTATCGAGGAGCGAAGCGAGCAAATGAGAAGGCCTGTTCAACCAAGACTGCCGCCTATCACGCCGGAGCGGCGCCTGCTGATATCGGCCTTTCTGCTCGCCGGCCTCCTCACCTTGGGCATTGTGGGCTACATGCTCATCGAGGGCTGGTCCTTCCTGGATGCCCTCTACATGACGGTGACCACAGTCACCACCGTGGGCTTCCGGGAACTGAAACCCCTTAGCGATGGGGGGCGCGTCTTCACCATCTTTCTCATATTGCTGGGAGTGGGAGTGGCCTTCTACATCTTGACTTCGTTGGTGGCCTTGGTGGTGGAAGGAGACCTGGGCTTGATGCTCGGGGTACGCAGAATGAAGGGCAAGATTGAAGCTCTAGCTGACCACTACGTCCTCTGCGGCTTCGGCCGCGTGGGCAAGGAGATCGCCCGCGACCTCACGGCTCGGGGCACGCCCTTCGTCATCGTCGACTCCAACCCGGAGGCCATAGAGCGAGCCCGCAAGCAGGACTACCTGCTGGTCGAAGGCGACGCCACCTCCGACGCTGCTCTCACCGAGGCCGGTATCCAGCGCGCTCGCTGCCTGCTGGCCGCCTCCGACTCGGACTCTGGCAACACCTATATCGTCCTCACCGCCAAGGCCCTCAACCCCCGCCTGTTCGTGGTGGCCCGCGTGGGCCACCCGGCCAGCGTGACGCCAATGCTACGGGCAGGCGCCGACCGGGTCATCTCTCCTTACAGCATCGGCGGCCGCCGCATGGCCCTTTCGGCCCTCCAGCCCCTGGTGGTGGACTTCATCGACACCCTAGTCAAAGGTCGCCACGGCGAGCAGATCCTGGCGGAACTGGAGGCAAGCGAAGAGTCAGGACTGGCCGGCATGACGATCGAGGGATGCTTCCAGGCCTGTCCCGCTGCCACCGTCCTCGCCCTTCAGAAGGCCAGCGGCACCATTCACGTGGGCCCGCACGGAACCACCGTCGTGGAGCTGGGCGACCGCCTGATAGTGCTGGGGGACGAAGCCGACCTGGAGTGCCTGCGCCCGACGCCCTCCACCGAGCGGGCAGCCACAGCCCAGGGGACTGCTGTTCAGCCGGATGAGAGTGCTGAGATCGCCTAGATGAAGAGAAGTCGGGGTATTCTACGCCGATTGGAGAGGTCGGACAGTGCATCCTAGTAGAGCACGTGGCGGAGCAGGAGCGCAAGCGCCTGGGCAGCGAGGCTACTTAGGTTCCTTCCGGTGAGAAGGCTCACACCCTGGCGCAGGCTGGCCATTGGCGGCACCGCTGCCCTCGTTCTGTGGGTGGTGGGCGTTGTCGGCTACATGACGATCGAGGGCTTCAGCTTCCTCGACGCCGCTTACCAGAC
>CAZSHQ010000097.1:0-3997 GCA_964606995.1 uncultured Dehalococcoidia bacterium
ACGTCCACGAGTTCGGTGCCATGGCTCCCGAAGAGCTTCAGGCCGAGGAGGGAGCACCCCACCGCCAGCGTCGACGGCAGCCATCTCACGGCAAGCTCCGATTGTAAAACCAAACCTGCCGATAGGCAGGCGCGCCGCAGTGACAAGGAGGGCCGCCAGAGTGTGGCTGCCCTCTCTTTCCCTCCCGCTTGAAGCCTTCCCTAGCAGGGAAATCAGGCCTCAGAGGGCTTGCTTCAGCCAGGGATGCGGAATATACTCGGTATCCTGCTACGCATATTTCCGGGAGGTTGAGCGGCGATGGCTTCCCACCACCGCGACCAGAAGGAGCGCATTCCTTCCCTGGCCGAGAACGTCTTGAAAGCGGCCCGCAACCGGGTGCCGCACGATTGGAACCGCCTCAACCTCACCATGCCCCAACTCAAGGTTCTCCTCTCCATCTCTGTCGATGGGCCCCCTCCCTGCAGCAGCCTGGCCGCCCGCGGCCACCAGTTCATCGAAGGGCTGTGGACCTCGAGCCAGGACTGGCTGTCCGAGCTCCTCGACCGCGTGGACAGCGCCGACCTGGAGACCATCGAGCAGGCCCTGACTATCATGGTTGAGGCCCTCAGCCGCCAAGAGCAGTACGCGTGGACTGGATAACCAGCATCACCCGTTTGGCCCTGGGCAGGCCGGCTGTTGTCTTCCTGGTCACCCTTCTGGTGATCGTGACAGGCGTCTTCGCCGTATTTCGCCTCAAGACCGAGCTCTTCCCCGACATCGACCTGCCGGTGGTCACCGTGGCCACCAGCTACCCCGGCGCCAGCCCTGACGCCGTCCTTCAGGACGTGACCATACCCGTAGAGAACGCCGTCGCCAGCGTCAGCGACCTCAAAGAGCTCCACTCTATCTCCACCGAGAACCTGTCGGTGGTCACCGCCGAGTTCGACTACGGCACCGACATGGAAAACGCGGAGCAGAAGATCGCGGCCAGCGTCAACAACATTGTCTTGCCCAGCGGCGCCAACCAGCCCACGGTCGACCGGTTCGACTGGTCCGACTTCCCCATCATCTTCTACAGCCTCGTGGGCGGTCGGGATGTTTCCGAGCTGGAGACCATCGCCCGCAGGGATGTGCTGCCCGCCGTGGAGCAAGTAGACGGCGTGGCCCGGGTCGGCCTCGAGGGATCAGCCGGCCAGCAGGTCTTGGTCACCCTCAACCCCCAGGAGCTCGCCCGCTACGGGCTGACCACCCAGCAGGTGGTCACAGCCCTCCAGGAGAACAACGTCTCCCACCCCAGCGGCATCATCTTCGACAGCGAGGGACGGGTGCTGCCGGTGCGCACCACCTCTCGCTACACATCCCTGGAGCACATCAACGACCTGGCGGTGACCAGTGTCGAAGCCGCCCCGCCCGTCCTCCTGAGAGACATCGGCCAGGTGGAGCTGGCCACTGACCCCTTCGCCAGCATCAGCCGCGCCGACGGCCAGCGCGGCCTGGCAATCTCAGTACTAAAAGAGGCCGATGCCAACACTGTGGAGGTGGCCAACAACGTTCAGGATAGAGTCAAACAGATCAGTGAACTCCTGCGCGCCGACGAGGAAGGCGAGACAGAGCCCGCAGAGACAGAAGCCGCCGAGACAGAGCCCGCCGGCGTAGAGCTTCACACCCACTTCGATCAGTCGGACTACATAAAGGAGTCCATCAATGCTCTGCTGCGAGAGGGAGCTCTGGGCTTCCTCTTCGCCGTCATCATCATCTACCTCTTCCTCACCGGCCTGCGCACCACCCTGGTGACCGCCGTCTCCATTCCCCTGAGCATCATCATCGCCCTCATCGTTCTGGTCTGGCAGGGCATGACCCTCAACATAATCACCATGGCCGGCCTGACGGTGGCCATCGGCCGCGTGGTGGACGATAGCATCGTCGTCCTGGAGAACATCTACCGCCACACCCGTGCTGGCGAGAAGTTATCGGAGGCGGCCCACACTGCCACCCGTGAGGTGGGTACGGCCGTCTTCGCCTCCACCCTGACCACGGTGGCCGTCTTCCTGCCCCTAGCCCTGGCAGGGGGGTTGGTGGGCGAGATGTTCCTCTCCTTCGCCCTCACCATTACCATCGCCCTGCTGGCTTCCCTGCTGGTGGCCCTGACGGTTGTACCTGTTCTGGCCCGCTACCTGCTGCCGATGGCGCCTGCAGAAGGCGGCCGCCCTGGCCGGCTGCGACGGCTGTTTCCCCTTGGCTCCAGGCAGCTCCACCTATCGATTGTCGAGGGCGCAGAGGAGACCTGGCTGCAGCGCATCTACACCCCCGCCCTCCGCTGGGCTCTGGGACACCGCCTGGCCACCCTGACTGGCGGCGTCATCCTGTTCATCGGCAGCTTTGCCCTTCTCCCCTTCATCCCTATTAGCTTCCTGCCAGGCGGGGGGTCCAATGTCCTCTATGCCAGCGTCGAGCTTCCCCCCGGCACCAGCCTGGCCACCAGCGAGGCCATGGCCCTGAAGATCGAGAACAAGCTGGACGAGGCAAAGCGAAATGGGCTGGAGACCTATGGCATAGATATCGGCCAACCTGACCCTAGCGGAGCTACGGCCTCCCTCCAACTGTCCCTCGGACGCGTTCCCACCAGCGGCACGATCAACATGTATCTTACCTACTCCGAGGGGGTGGACCTGGATAAAGCGGCAGACTGGCTGCGGGACGAGTTGAACGCTCTAGCCGATGAGCCTCCTCCCCAGCCGACGGAGGAGCCCAGCCCGGCCGAAGAGCCGAGCCCAGCGGAGGAGCCCAGCCCGACAGAGGTCCACATCGTGCAGCCCGGCGATACCCTGTCCGAGATCGCCAGCATGCACGACACCACCGTGGAAGAGCTCCTGCGCCTCAATGACTTGCCCCAGCCCAGCCTCATCTACCAGGGCCAAACCATCATCCTGCCGCGCCCGTCCCAAATGCCGCCTGGCGCGACCGAGCAGGAGGCCGGCGAGACACAGCCCGCCGAGACACAGCCCGCCGAGACACAGGTGAGCGTGCAGCGCATCTCTTGGTCCGCCCAGACCGACCAGGTGGACATCACCATCACCGCGGACCGCCTGGAGGACCTGCAGGACGCCAATGACCAGCTTCTCTCGAACTTGAAGGATGTCGAAGACCTGACCAATATCAGCAGTGACCTCGTATCTGCCCGGCCCGAAGTAGAGGTGAAGGTAGACTCTCAGAGGGCTTCAGCCCATGGCCTCAACGCCGAGGACGTTTCCCAGCGGGTGAGGGACGCCCTGTTCGGCCAGAAGGCCACTCAGGCGCAGCTAGACGGTCGCATGACCGACATCTACGTGCGGGTGGTCTACGGCGGCGGCAGCGATGCAGAGGCCCTGGCCGCGCTGCGCCTGCTGCCCCTGGCCCCCGGGGGGACACCCCCCCTGGGCGACGTGGCCACGGTGGACGAGACCGAGGCGCCGGCGCAGGTAAGCCGCGTGGATCAGAGGCGAGCCGCCACCATCTACGGCATCATCACCAGCGACGACATTCGCGCCGTCTCCGGCAAGGTAGACGACGCCATTGATCAGGTGGACAAAGCTCCCGGCGTGGAGATCGAAAAGGGCGGCATCTTTGAGGAGCAGGCGGAGGCCTTCGGTTCCCTGTACATGGTCCTCGCCTTCGCCGTGCTCGTTGTCTACATCGTCATGGTGGCCAGCCTGGGCTCGGTGGTGAACCCCTTGATCATCATGGCCAGCCTGCCCTTCGCCACCATCGGTTCCTTCTTCGCCCTGTTCATCACCCAGCGCGAGATCGGCCTGCCAGCCATGATCGGCTTCCTGATGCTCATTGGCATCGTGGTGACCAACGCCATCGTCCTCATCACCTTTGTGGAGCAACAGCGAGCGCACGGCCTTCCCACCCGTGAGGCTCTCATCCACAGCGGACGCGCCCGCGTCCGCCCCATCCTGATGACCGCCGTCGCCACCATCTTCGCCCTCATCCCCCTCTCCCTGGGCCTCAATGAGGGCGCCCTCATCGCCGCCGA
>CAZSHQ010000098.1:0-3945 GCA_964606995.1 uncultured Dehalococcoidia bacterium
TAGCAGGCGTCCAGACCCTCTGCCTCGCCGAGCTCGCCAAGGGCCTCACCACAGGCGACCAGGTTACGCGCCCCTCCCAAACCCAGCGGGCTCTCGAATGGCCACTGGGGGCGGTCAGCGAGGAGTTCCCGCGCTGACGTCATATCCCCTTTCTCAAGGCTAAGGCGGAGCCGGCCGCGCCAGGAGCCCGCCACGCGGGCCTCCGCCTGGTCGTAGCGTCGCGTCAGCATCATGAGGACCGCAGAGTGCTCCAAGACATCAGGCACAAGGGCGAAGATCCGCATCTCGGAGGCCAGGGTGAGCACCTGCTCAGCGATGCGCTCCGATTCCACCAGGTCTCCCGCCATAAGACGCTGCCATGCGATGTGGAGGGCGGCCGTGTACGCGGGCTGGAACACCAGGCGCTCCTCGGAGGTCCGGCGTAGCTCCGCCCAGTCGGGCCCATCAGCTGCCACTCGTCCCTGCATGGTGGCTGACGACAGGCTTGGGACTCTCGAGTAGCAGGCCCCGGTCACATCGCCCATCGCTTCCATCGCTGCGACAGAGCGGTCGCCTGCCTCCTGGGCCTTCTGGGGGAAGCAGGCAAACCAGTAGAGGTAGGCGATGGCATTGAACAGCCAGCTGACTGCTCGGGGGTCGGTGATGTGCTCTGCCAGGGACTCCGCCTCAGCCACCTCCTTGAACGCGGTGTCGAAGCGGTGGAGGCGCAGCAAGTCTACGGCGTGATAAGCGAGCAGGATGGCCCGTTCTGTCTGGTTCGCCGGGCCGACCAGCTCCAGTCCCTTTTCGGCCAACCGCAGGCCGCGCTCCCATTGCCCCTGCCAGCCAACGTATCCAGCGAGCCAGCCGTAGGTCATGGCCGCCTCGGCCACATCGCCCGCCGCTTCGAACTCCCGGGCCGCCTCTTCGTGGCTCTCGTTCCTGCCCTCGAAGTCGCCGGCCCTCTCCTGAGCCGCTGCCAGGCCCGACAACAGCAGGTTCGCCTTTTCCCCCTGGGACAGGCCCACGGCATCGGCGAGCTCGAGGGCGGAGCGATAGAGGGCTATCGCCTCAGCCGGCGCGTAGGTGGCCAGCGCCCGCCGGGCAGCCTTCACCGCCCAGCGGTAGGCCGTTTCGGCGGGGACACCCTCTCCGGCCTCCCGGTAGTGATAGGCCAGCTCGGCTGCATAGTCCTCCAGACGGTCGGGGTAGGCTTCCTCCAGGGCGCGGGCAGCCCGCAGGTGCAACCGCTCCCGCCGGGGGGCGCTGAGACGGCCGTACAGGTTCTCCCGCAGAAGGGTGCTGGTGAACTGATAGTAGGTGCGTCTCTCCTGGCGCTGCTCCCTCACCACCTGGGCAGCCAGGGCCTCCTCCACCGCCCGCAGGATGACCTCTTCGTCCAGCTCGGCGACCCGCTGAGCGAGGGAAAGGCTGAAGCGGCGGCCCAGGACGGCACCCACCTGGAGCAGGCGGCGGCAGTGCTCCGACAGGCCGGCCAGCCTGCGCTCCATCACCTCCCGCACGCTCTCGGGCAGACCGATGTCGGAGATGGGGGCCTTGCTGATCCACTGCCCCTGTTCCTGATAGAGGACCTCCGTCTCGATGAGGTGCTTGAGGGTCTCCTGGACGAAGAAGGGATTGCCCTCGGTTTCCTGGTGGAGGGCCAGTACCAGGGGTCGGGGAACCTCCTGCTCGGCCAGGACGGTGACGAGCTCCCTGACCTCGGACTCCCGCAGGCCCTTGAGGGGCAGCTCCCAGAAGCCGGACTCCCTTCTAAGGTGGGGCAGGGCCTCCCTGAGGGGGTGGCTAGGCTCCAGCTCCGTCTCCCGGCAGGAGATGGCCAGCAGCAGCCTGCCGCCGGCCAGGCGTCGGGCCAGGTGCTGCAGCAGGGAGCATGAGCCCTTGTCCGCCCACTGGAGGTCCTCCAGCACGAGCACCAGGGGAGCAGATGTGGAAGCGTTCTTGAGGAACTCGGTGACCTCCTGGAAGAGGCGGTAGGCCTCGGCCTCCGCCGCCACGGGAGGAGGAGCGGGCAGGTCGGGCAGCTTCGCCTTCAGCTCCGGCGCCAGGGGGGCGAGAACGGAGCTCGCGTCGGTCACCGCCTGGCGCAGGGTCTGCACCGACGTGCGGGAGACGTAGTCCTGCAGGGCCTCGGCGAAGGGGCCGTAGGGGAGCCTGGCTTCCCCCTCGTAGGCGGCGCCCCACAGCACCTGGCCCCCCCGCAGCCTGGCGTAGGTGGCGAACTCCTGCAGGAGGCGGGTCTTGCCGATGCCGGCGTCGCCCACCACCATGGCCACCGACCCCAGGCCGGAGAAGGCATCGGCCAGCCTCTCCTTGAGCTGCTCCATCTCCCTTTCTCGTCCCACGAAGGTGCCCCAGGCCACCCGGCCGATGGGAGTGACGGCGACAGGCTCGGCGGCGGCCACCACCTCGCCCTGCTCGACCTGCTCGCGGAGGGATTGCAGCACTGTCAGGACCTCGTCAGCCGAGGAGGGCCTGTCCTGGGGGTTCTTGGCCAGGAGCCTGAGGATAAGGTCGTTGAGGGCAGGAGGTAGCGATGGGTTGTGGAAGGAGGGAGCGACCGGCGGCGTATTCAGGTGCTGGGAGATGACGGCCACCGGGTCGTGGCCGGAGAAGGGGGGCCGGCCGCAGGTCATCTCGTAGAGGGTGCCGCCCAGGCCGTAGAGGTCGCTTCTGGCGTCGACCTTGCCGCCCAGGGCCTGCTCCGGGGGCATGTAAGCCACTGTCCCCACCATCATACCGGCCTGGGTGAGGCGCGAGAGGTCGATGGCCACCGCCAGGCCGAAATCGCCCAGCCTGGCGATAGCTTGCCCTGAGCTTGCCGAAGGGTCGGCGGTGAGCCAGATGTTGCCCGGCTTGACGTCGCGGTGGATGATGCCCCGGTCGTGGGCATGCTGCAAGGCCTGGCAGACCTCGGAGCCTATCTGGAGGCACTGGTCGATGGGCAGCCGGTGGTCAGGGGCCTGGTCGACGATGTCCTGGACCGAGCCTCCCTCCATGAACTCCTGGATGATGTAGGGTTGGCGGTTCTCGTCGCCGATGTCGTGGACAGTAACGATGTGAGGATGGGAGCCGAGACGGCCCATCGCCTGAGCCTCGCGGCGGACGCGGGCCAGGCCGGAGGCGTCCAGGCCCTCGGTCTTGATCAGGGAGAAGGCCACGTCGCGGTCGAGCCTGGTGTCGTGGGCCAGGTAGACGCGTTTGCGGCCGCCCTCGCCCAGGAAGCGCTTGACCTGGTAGCGGCCGGCGGCGAAGGCGGTGGGGACGGTGGGAGTGGGGGCAGGGGTGGGCGTTGGTGGTGGGCCCTCGGCTACAGGCTGCCCGCAGCCATGGCAGAACTTAGTGCCTGGAGGATTACTACGGCCACAGTAGCTGCACGCCAGCTCCTGACGAAGTGAAGAACCACACTCGCCGCAGAAGGTTGCATCCTCTGGATTCTCGTGCCCGCAGGATGGACAAAGCATCGTGGTTCGCCCCCGATTCCTACGTCTTGGAGCAAGGCAATAGTGCGTGAAAATGGCGGCGTTGTCAATGTGGGCAGCGGTAGGGGCAGTACCTCCCCGATGGCAAGCGAGCGGCGGCTGAGCTCGTTAAGCCACTCCCTGATGTGCTCGGCCGTCACTTGCGTCAGCGAGGGAAAACCACCTCTCTCAAGGAAGGAGGCCAACTGGCGCACTGAGTCGGCGTAGCCGTCGACGGTGCGTGGTGACTTGCCGTCGCCCCGCAGGATGAGGAGCCATTCCTTCAGGAGTAGGGGTCGTCGGAGCGACTCGAGATTAGATAATTAGGGGGTCTGTGATGCTGGCTGCTAATAAGCGAGCGCACAGTCGCTTTCCTTTCGCCTGAGGTTTACCCAGGTTCCAGACTAGAGCCGTGCGCCTAATTGCTAACTGGAGCGGAAGACGGGATTCGAACCCGCGACCCCCTCCTTGGCAAGGAGGTGCT
>CAZSHQ010000099.1:0-3936 GCA_964606995.1 uncultured Dehalococcoidia bacterium
TGGTGCTGGGCCCCACCCACGAGGAGATCATCGCCGACCTGTTCAAGCGCCACGTTCAGAGCTACCGCGATCTGCCCCTCATGCTCTACCAGATCCAGGTCAAGTTCCGGGACGAGGCCCGCCCTCGCGGCGGTCTCATCCGAGTGCGCGAGTTCACCATGAAGGACCTCTACAGCTTCGACGCCGACGAGGAGGGGCTGGACGAGAGCTGCCGGAAGATGCTGAGCGCCTACAAGAACATCTTCGACCGCTGTGGCCTGCCCACCATTGTGGTGGAGGCCGATTCGGGGGCCATCGGCGGCAAGGACTCCTGGGAGTTCGTGTTCCCCTGCGATAGCGGCGAGGATCAGGCGGTCATCTGCTCCGCCTGCGACTACGCCGCCAACGCCGAGAAGGCAGAGTTCCGCAAGCCGGCCGTCCCTCAAGAGCCACCCAAGCCGGTGGACGAAGTCTCCACCCCCGGCATCAAAGCCATCGACGACCTGTGCGCCTTTCTGGGCATCGCCCCCTGGCAGACCCTCAAAGCCGTCTTCTACGCCGCCGACGGACAACCGGCCTTCGTGGCCATTCGCGGCGACATGGAGGTGAACGAGACCAAGCTGCGCAACGCCCTGGGCGCCGTCGACCTGCGCCTCATGGACAACATCGAACTGGAGCAGGCCGGGCTGGTGGCCGGCTATGCCTCCCCCGCCGGGCTGAAGGGCGTGAAAGTGGTGGCCGACGACGCCGTGCCCTCCTCGCCCAACCTGGTGGGCGGCGCCAACAAGCCCGACGCCCACCAGCGCAACCTCAACTACGGCCGCGACTGGACCGCCGACATCGTGACCGACATCGCCCTGGCCCGCGAGGGCGACGCCTGCCCCCGCTGCGGCTCGCCCCTCACCCTCCGGCGGGCCATGGAGATGGGGCACGTCTTCAAGCTGGGCACCCTCTACAGCGAGAAGCTGAATGCCACCTTCCTCGACCGCGACGGCGTAGCTAAGCCGGTGGTCATGGGCAGCTACGGCATCGGCACCGGCAGGCTCCTGGCAGGCATCGTCGAGGCCAGCCACGACGAGCAGGGAATCATCTGGCCGCCCCAGCTTGCGCCCTATGACACCCATCTGGTGGCCCTGAGCATGGACCGCCCGGACGTAGTCCAGGCCTGCGAGCGCCTGTACGAGGGGCTCCAGCAGGCGGGCATCTCCGTCCTCTACGACGACCGCGATGAATCGGCCGGCGTCAAGTTCAACGATGCCGACCTTCTGGGCATGCCCCTGCGCCTCACCGTGAGCCCGCGCACCGTGGAGAAGGAAAGCGTGGAGGTGAAGCGGCGCACCGAGAAGGAAAGCACGCTTGTGCCCCTGGGGGAAGCGGCGGCGCGGCTTCAAGAGCTACTGAAGCAGCAATAGACCCTTTTGTTCCCAACCCTCGCATACGGTCGGCCTTGCACCGCCCTGGCAAAAGTGCTATAGTTCCCTTGAGGAGAGTGGGTTGCGTCCCACTTTTTTGTTGGCTCAAGGCACCCCTTGCGGGTGCCGGGAGTGATGAAAGCGATGAAGAGTGAATTCTTGGTCGCCATAACTCAAATAGCGGCTGAGAAGAATCTGCCCAAGGAGGTGGTCCTCCAGGCGGTGGAGACCGCCTTGGCTTCAGCCTATAAGAAGGACAGTGAGGCCACCGGCAACATCGTGGTGAGGATCGACCGCGACAGCGGCAACGTGCACGTCTATGCCCAGAAGGCGGTGGTGGAGGCGGTAGAGGACCCCCGAGTGGACATCGCCTTGGAGGAGGCCCGCCGTCTCAAGCCCGATGTCGAGCTGGGCGAGATTATGGAGTTCGAGGTGACGCCAGCCAACGCTGGCCGTATCGCCGCCCAGACGGCCAAGCAGGTCGTCTTGCAGCGCCTGCGCGAGGCCGAGCGAGAGATGGTCTACGAAGAGTTCTCCAATCGTGAGGGCGATATCGTATCCGGCCTCATCCAGCGGGTGGACGCCAGGCACGTCATCGTCGACCTGGGCAAGACGGAGGGCATCCTGCCACCCACCGAGCAGGTGCGGGCCGAACACTATCGGCCGGGACAGCGTATGAAATTCTATCTGGTGGAGGTGCACAGGTCCAACAGGGGACCCCAGCTCATCCTCTCTCGCACCCATAAGAACCTCCTGAAGCGCCTGTTCGAGCTGGAGGTGCCGGAGATCTATAAGGGCGTGGTGGAGGTCAGGTCCATCGCCCGCGAGCCCGGCTATCGCAGCAAGGTGGCCGTGGCCGCTCAGCAGGAGGGTGTCGATCCGGTGGGCTCCTGTGTTGGCTTGCGGGGCATCCGCATTCAGAACATCGTCAACGAACTTAATGGTGAGCGCATTGATGTAGTGCAGTGGGACCCCAACCCGGCCCGCTTCGTGGCCAACGCTCTCAGTCCCGCCCAGGTGGCCGGCGTCAGCACCAGCGAGGAGGATAACACCGCCTCGGTGATAGTGCCTGACCGCCAGCTATCGCTGGCCATCGGCAAGGAGGGACAGAACGCCCGTTTGGCGGCCAAGCTCACCGGCTGGCGCATCGATATCAGGAGCGAATCGGCGGTGCAAGAGGCCGGCCTGGCGGAGGCCGTAGTGGAAGAGGCGCCTGCCGAGGCTATCACCGAGCCGGCGGCCGAGGAAGCAGCGCCTGTGGAGGAGGCGATCGCCCCCAGCGAAGAGCCGGCGGCTGCTGTCGCTGAGGAGGTGGCAGCGGGGACTCCGGAGAAGCCTCAGATTCGTTTCGCCGAAGAAGTCTCGATAGTAGCCAGCGGCCGCGGCCAGCCGAAGGGTAAACGGGCCAAGAGCCGCAAGGCCACAGCACGGAAAGAGCTGAAACCGGAAGGCAAGGTTAAGAAGGTCAGGAAAGCTCGGCGGCCCATTCTGGAGGAGGAACTGGAGGAAGAGGAGATCGAGCAGGTCGAGCAGGTCGAGCAGGTCGAGCAGGTACCAGATTAGAGGCGCCTTCGTTCCGAAAGCCATGAGTACGACGGCCAAAGTTGTCAACAAGCCCAGGCCTCGCCACATCCCTCAGCGGAGCTGCGTGGCCTGTCGCCGCACCACGGCCAAGCGAGAACTGGTGCGCATCGTGCGCACGCCCCAGGGCACGGTAGAGATAGACCCCACTGGCAAGAAATCCGGCCGGGGAGCATATCTCTGCAAGGCCCAGCAGTGCTGGCAGTTAGCTTTGAAGAAAGAGCGGCTGGGCAACGCCCTCAAGGCCAAGCTCACTCCCCAGGAAAAGGAGGCCCTCGTCGAATACGCTCACTCCTTCCCCGTCCCAGGCGAAGGGGGTTAGGGTTACAGCGAGAAGACATGGCTAGCGACGCTAAGACCAGCGAAGACGCTGAGGTGGCAGCGGAGCAGGCGGCGCCAGAAGGAAAGCCCGTGGACGACCGTCTGCTGACGATCCCTCCCACCCTCACCGTCCGCCAGTTGGCCGAACTGGTGGGCGCCTCCGCCGTGGAGGTCATCAAAGAGCTCATGAAGAACGGGGTTATGGCCGCCATCAATCAAGTTATCGATTACGAGACAGCCGCCATCGTCGCCCGCAATATGGGCTTCCAGCCCCAAGAGGAGGCTGCTGTCGAGGAGGCAGTGGAACGAGCAGTCATCGAGGAGGAGGACGCCAGCCTTCTCCAGCCCCGCGCGGCGGTGGTCACCATCATGGGCCACGTCGATCACGGCAAGACCAAGCTCCTGGACGCCATCCGTGAGACCAATGTCGCTGCTCAGGAGGTGGGTGGCATCACCCAGCACATCGGGGCCTACCAGGTGGACGTGCATGGTCAGCGTATCGCCTTCATCGATACCCCTGGACACGAGGCCTTCACCGCCATGCGGGCACGGGGTGCCCAGGTCACCGACATCGCTGTCCTGGTGATTGCCGCCGACGATGGCGTGATGCCCCAGACAGTGGAGGCCATCGATCACGCCAAGG
>CAZSHQ010000100.1:0-3883 GCA_964606995.1 uncultured Dehalococcoidia bacterium
CCCACGACACCCGCCTCGACCGCGACGTGGCCTTCTCCCTGATCAAGACCGAGGGGCTGGACGCATCCGGCCTGGCCCGCGCCCGCCGCGAGGCCCAGGCCATGGGCCGCCTCGGCTCCCATCCGCACATCGTCACCGTCCACGACATCGGCGACGAGAACCGCCAGCCATACATCATCCAGGAGTTCATGGAGGGCGGCTCGGTGCAGGACATCGTCGACCAGGCCCCTGACCACCGGCTGCCCATCGACCAGTGCCTCCAGATAGCCTCCGAGGTCTGCCAGGCCCTCCAGCACGCCCACGACCGGGGCATCATCCACCGCGACGTCAAGCCAGGCAACATCTGGCTCACTGCGGATGGCCACGCCAGGCTGGGCGACTTCGGCCTGGCGGTGGCCATCGACCTCTCCCGCCTCACCCAGGCCGGCATGATGGTGGGAACAGTGGCCTACATGCCCCCCGAGCAGGCCCTGGGCGGCAAGGTCGACGCCAGAAGCGACCTCTACGGCCTGGGGGCTACCCTCTACGAGATGGCCTGCGGCCGGCCCCCCTTCTCCGGTCACGACCCGGTGGCCGTCATCTCCCAGCACCTGAATACGCCGCCGGTGGCACCCTCCTTCCACAACCCATCGCTACCGCCTGCCCTCAACGACCTCATCCTCAAGCTGCTGGCCAAGAACCCCCAGGACAGGCCCTCCTCCGCTGATGAGGTCCTGACAGCGCTGCAATCCCTCCGCGAGCAGGTCGAGCAGGGCGAAGTAGTGGCCGCCACCGAGCCTCCCGCCGCCGCTCCCATCGGTCGAGTAGCCTGGGGCACCTTCGTGGGACGAGAAAGGGAGATAGAGCAGCTCAAGGAGAGGCTGGCCGACGCCTTCTCCGGCCTGGGCTCGGTGGCCATGGTGGTGGGCGACGCCGGCATCGGCAAGACTCGCCTGCTGCAGGAGTTTGCCACCTACGCCAGGCTGCGGGGCGCCCAGGTCCTCTGGGGCGCCGCCTACGAGGGGGAAGCCAGGCTACCCTACGGCCCCTTCGCCGAGGCCCTGCAGGACTACGTCTCCCGCACGTCGGTGCAGACCCTGCGCCAGGCGGTGACCGACGCGAGCTCGGTGCTCTCTCCCCTGGCGCCGGAGCTGAAGGCGAAGCTGCCCGACCTCCCCGAGCCACCTCCCGTGGCAGCGGAGGCCGAGGCCTACCGCCTCTTCCAGGAAGTCACGGAGTTTCTGAAGAACGCCTCCACGTCTGCTCCCCTGGTGCTGGTGCTGGAAGACCTCCAGTGGGCGGACAAGGGCTCTTGCTCCCTGCTGCAGCACCTGGCCAGACGCCTGGCCGGCGCCCGGCTGCTGGTGGCTATCTCCTGCCGGGAGGCGGAGCTGGAGCCCAGCCACCCCCTCAGGGAGGCCCTGCCTCACCTTAGAAGGGAGTCCGGCTTCTGGGAGCTCCCCCTCAAGGGCCTGCGGGAGTCCGAGGTCAGGGAGCTCGTCACCGTCCTGGCCGAGCAGGAGGTTCCCCGACCCCTGGTACTGGCCCTCCACCAGGAAACCGAGGGCAATCCCTTCTTCGTCCAGGAGACCCTCAAGCACCTCATCGAGACGGAGGTCCTCTATCAGGAGGAGGGGCAGTGGACCAGCAAGGCCCCCATCTCCGACATCGGCCTGCCGGAGAGCGTGCGGGAGGTGATGGAGCGCAGGCTGTCCGGCTTGTCGGAGGAGTGCCGCCGCCTGCTCCAGGTGGGCGCCGTGCTCGGCCGCCGCTTCAGCCTTTCCCTGGCCCAGCGGGTTGCCGCGCTGGACGAAGAGGTCGTCCTGCGGGCGGTGGAGGAGGCCCTGGCCGCCCAGGTGGTGCGGGAGCAGCGCCAGGAGAGACGCACCTACTATCAGTTCGCCAGCACCCTTCTGCGGGAGAACCTGCACGGCCGCCTCAGCGCCCCCCGGCGGGAGCGCCTGCACCTGCGGGCCGCTCACGCCCTGGAGGAGGCCTAC
Source organism: uncultured Dehalococcoidia bacterium (assembly GCA_964606995.1). Taxonomy (GTDB): domain Bacteria; phylum Chloroflexota; class Dehalococcoidia; order SM23-28-2; family SM23-28-2; genus SM23-28-2. Next base: position 1,980 of record CAZSHQ010000100.1, read on the forward strand.
CCCGACCGCCTGGAGGACTATGCGGCCGACCTGGCCTATCACTACCGGGAGGCGGGGGAGGGTGCCCCCGCCGAGACGGCCTATCGCTGGACGGTGAAGGCCGCTCAGCTGGCGATGGCCGCCTACGCGCCCGCCGAGGCCGTAGCCCTCTATCGCTCCGCCCTGGAGCTAGCGGATGCCGTGGGCCTGTCCCGTGGGGAAAAGGCGGCCCTCCTGTGGGACCTGGGACTGGCTCAGCACGTTGCAGGCGATCTTGAGGGGCACATCCAAAGCTCAGAAGAGGCGGCCCGGGAGTTCGAAGCGGCGGGCGATGTGGCCGGGGCGGCCAGGGCCTACAGCTGGCTCGCTGGGTACCTTGGCTGGCAGGGGCGAGTGAGGCGCGGCCTGCAGTTCGCTGAAAAGGGACTGGAGCTGGTTGGCCCGGCAGACCGGGCGGAACGGGCCATGCTGCTCGCTTATCACGCCATCGACTCGCTGTGCATCCACCGCTTCGATACGGCGTTCGAGGAGGTGGCCGAGGCCGAGTCCCTGGCAGAGCACGTTACCGACCCCTGGACACTCGGCCATGTGTTCAATGGCATCGCCTACCTCTACTGGCTTGCCTGCTTCCCCCAGAAGGCCCAGGAGGCATGCGACCGCGCTGCCGCCGCGTTCGAAGCGGCGGGCGAAGTGGCCCTGTCCTGCTACCCGAGACTCTGGAGCCTGTTGTCAGCGACCGCGCGGGGACGGGTATCGGCCGGTGGCCCTGAGTGGGCGGACCTGCACCGGATGTCCGAGCAGCGCCTGGCGTTCCGGCCCGCCTACACAGCCGCCCTCTACGTTGCATGGCAGCGTCTTCTGGCCGGAGACCTGGCGGAAGCGGAGCGCATCGGCGAGGAGACGCTCACCCTGGCCTCCGAGATGGGGGTCTTCGGGATTGTGCCGCTTCTCTTGGAGCAGTCTGCGGTGCTCATGACGCTAACACGGCGCTACGATGAGGCCGAGGCTCGCCTGGCGGCCCTGGAGGCCACCGTCCGTCGCCCTGGGGGCTGGCTGGCCGGCTCCTGGCCCTACCGAATCCGCCTCCGCCTTGAGAAAGGGGATACGGCCTCAGCGCGGGAACTCCTCGCTGACCGCCCCCAGTGGCCGTTCGAGGAGCCGCTCAGCGTGGGAGGGGCGCACAACCTGCTCGCCTGTGGTGAGGCCCTTGCTGAGCTCGGCGAGACAGAGGGTCTCGACGCCTGCTACCAGCGTCTGCGCGAGCTGAACGGACGAGGCATAGAAGTCCTTGGGCCCCTGGTCCCTCGCGTCATCGCCATGCTGGACGCCGTCAGCAGGCGCTGGGACGACGCCACCACCTACTTCGAGAAAGCCCTCAGTTTGGCCCGGCGCCTGGGCTACCGCCTGGAGCTGGCCGCTACCCTCCTGCCCTACGCCAGGATGCGCCTGGCCAGAGCCGCCCCCGGCGACGCCGAGGCCGCCACCGCTATGCTCAACGAAGCCCTCCAGCTCTATCAGGACATAGGCCTGCCTCAGAGGGTGGAGAAGGTCCTCGCGGTCAAGATGCAGGCCCAGGAGAAGGTAGCGCCCGGCCTCACCCCCAGCCCGCCCAGGGCAAAGAGAACCCTGCGCTCCACCATCGAGCAGATCCTGCCGTCGGCCCTGGCCGATGCCCCCAGCCTGGCCCGCCACTCCGACGAGCAGGGCACAGTCACCATTCTCTTCACCGACATCGAGGGCTCCACCGCCCTGGCCCAGCGCCTGGGCGACAAGGCCTACCACGCCCTCTTGGCCGAGCACAACCGCATCCTGCGGGAGCAGGTCGCCCGCCACGGCGGCCATGAGGTCAAGTGCATGGGCGACGGCTTCATGGTCGCCTTCGCCAGCGCCGCCAGGGCCCTCTCCTGCGCCGTGGACATCCAGAA
>CAZSHQ010000101.1:0-3878 GCA_964606995.1 uncultured Dehalococcoidia bacterium
TGGATGCTGCCGCTCGCCTGGTCGACCGCATCAAGGAGCTAGCCAGGGCCACCCAGCGGCCCGAGGTGCTGGCGGGCGTGGGGCCCTTCAGCGGTCTGTTTCGCCTGAGCGGCTATCGAGACCCCGTGCTGGTGGCCAGTGCCGACGGCGTGGGCACCAAGCTCAAGATAGCTGCCCTCGTTGGTCGCTACGATACGGTGGGCATCGACCTCGTGAACCACTGCGTTAACGATGTCCTTACTACGGGCGCCGAGCCCCTCTTTTTCCTGGACTACCTGGCCAGCAGCGGCTTGCCGGACGAAGAAAAGACGGCTATCGTCCAGGGGGTGGCCTCGGCCTGCCAGGCGGCAGGCTGTGCCCTCCTGGGCGGCGAGACAGCCGACATGCCCGACATCTACGGCCGCGGCGACTTCGACCTGGTGGGCTTCATCGTGGGCGTGATCGAGCGGGGCCAGATCATCGACGGCGGCACCATCCGCGAGGGCGATGTGCTGCTGGGCCTGCCCTCCAGCGGCCTGCATACTAACGGCTATTCTCTAGCCCGGAAGGTCTTCGGCGTGGGCCTGGGCGGCGACCCAGAGGAGGAGCGAGCCCGCCTGGACCGCACCCACCCCGACCTGGAGGGCACGCCAGGGGAAACGTTGCTGACACCCCACCGCTGCTACTACAATGAGCTGAAGCCTGTCTTCGCCAAGCTGAAAGGCATCGCCCACATCACTGGCGGCGGCATACCGGGCAACGTGCCCCGCATCCTGCCCGAGGGCCCTTCGGCGGGCTCAGGGCAGGGCCTGGCCGCGCGCTTGCGCCGGGGGAGCTGGCCGGTGCAACCCATCTTTCGCCTCATACAGGAGCGGGGCAACGTGGCGGAAGACGAGATGTACCGCACGTTCAACATGGGCCTGGGGATGATAGTGGTCTGCGCCCCCGAAGACGTGGAGGCGGTGCGAGAGCAAGTGCCCGAGGCGCTGGTGGTGGGGGAGGTTATCGCCCAGAAGGGCGAACGGCGGGCGACCATAGAGTAGGAGCGCTCACGCATGCCCAACTTCCGTATCTACTATGTCGCGCGCAGGCCGCACGGCATCCGGTTCGATTCCGAGTACACCCGCTCCTCGGAGGAGCTTCGGGGCCTCCTCAGGCACGGTGAGATGAACTGGGAGGAAGACATTGAGGCGAAGAACGCGCGAGAGGCGTTGCGCGCGTTCTTCGAGGAACATCTGGAGCGCCTCTCGGACCTGGCCTACATCGACGAGGACGGCCGCACGCAGCGCCCCTTCCGCATCGACGACTTCGACCCCGACCGCACCTACGTATGGACGGAGGGGGACAGTCTCATGGAGTTCCAGGGCATCGAGAACCTGGAGGGCGGGCTGGTGCCCTGTCCCCTATGCGGCGGCAGCGGCGAAGTAACTCGTGGGATAGCCAAGCAGTTCGAGGAGATCGAAGAGGAATACGAGGAGTACGATAGTTGAAGGCGATCATAAGCGTTTCCGACAAGACGGGCGTTGTAGAATTCGCGCGGGGGCTGGCCGAGCTGGGGTTCGAAGTATACAGCACCGGCGGCACCCACAAGGCCCTGGCCGAAGCGAGCGTCGCAGTCACCAGCGTGTCGAAGCTCACCGGCTTCCCCGAGATCCTGGACGGGCGAGTGAAAACCCTCCATCCAGCAGTGCACGGGGGCATCCTCGCCCGCCGCGACCGGCCCTCGCACCTGGAGGAGCTAGCCAAGAGCGGCATCGAGGCCATCGACCTGGTGGCCGTCAACCTCTACCCCTTCGTGGAGACGGTGACCAGGCCCGGCGTGAGCCTGGACGACGCCCTGGAGAACATCGACATCGGCGGGCCGACCATGATCCGCGCCGCCGCCAAGAACTTCCCCCACGTCCTGGTGCTGGTCGACCCCGCCGACTACAGCAGCCTGCTCGACCTCCTGCGGGGCGGAGGCGTGCCCCTGGAGGAGCGCCGTCGCCTGGCTCTCAAGGCCTTCCAGCACGTGTCCTCCTACGACACAGCCATCGCCCAGTACCTGCGCGCGGAGGAGGAAGCCTTCCCCCAGCAGCTCACCGTCTCCCTGAGCAAGCTGTTCGACCTCCGCTACGGCGAGAACCCCCACCAGCAGGCGGCCGTCTATCGAGAGGAGAGCGTCCGCTGGGGAGGACAGACCTGGGGCATCGTCGCCGCCGAGCAGCTCCACGGCAAGGCTCTCTCCTACAACAACTTCCTGGACGCTGACGCCGCCTGGCGGGCTGCCCTCGACTTCCCCGAGGCCACGGCGGTGGTGGTGAAGCATACCAACCCCTGCGGTCTGGCCTGCCACCAGGACCTGGCCGAGGCCTATCGCCGTGCCCTCTCCGGCGACCCCGTCTCCGCCTATGGAGGCATCGTCGCCGTCAACCGCGAGCTCACCGGCGAGACGGCGGAAGAGATCGGCAAGACCTTCTACGAGATCGTCATCGCCCCCGCCTTCTCAGAGGAGGCCCTGACTATCCTGCAGAAGAAGAAGAACCTGCGCCTCCTCCAGCTTGGTGAGGAAGCTGCTGTCGGCCGCGCTACCGCCCTGGAATACCGGCGGGTCTCCGGCGGCTTCCTCGCCCAGGAGCCCGACGCCTACCTGGACGACGCCATCGAGCTGAAGGTCGTGACCAAGCGCGCTCCCAGCGAGGAGGAGCTGGCCGACCTGCGCTTCGCCTGGAAGGTGGTCAAGCACGTCAAGTCCAACTCCATCGTCGTTGTCAAGGACCGCACGCTGCTGGGCATGGGCGCCGGCCAGCCCAACCGGGTGACAAGCGTCCATCTGGCCCTGCGCCGGGCCGAGGAGCGAGCCCGCGGCGCCGTTCTGGCCTCCGATGCCTTCTTCCCCTTCCCCGACGGCGTGGAGCTAGCCGCCGATGGTGGCGTCACCGCCGTCATCCAGCCCGGCGGCTCCATCCGCGACCAGGAGGTCATCGAAGCGGCGGACGCCCGCGGTATAGCCATGGTCTTTACCGGCATTCGTCACTTTAGGCATTGAGCCATGTCCAGCGTCGATGTCGTCATCCCCGTCTACAACGAAGAGCACGTCCTCGCCCAGAGCGTGGCCACCCTGCGCCAGTTTCTGAGCCAGGGCTTCCCTCATCAGTGGCGCATCCTCATCGCCGACAACGCCTCCACCGATGGCACCCTCGCGGTAGCCGAAGAGCTGGCCGAGAAGCACTCGGACGTAGCCTCGCTGCACATCCCCGAGAAGGGACGGGGGCGGGCGCTCAAGGCGTCCTGGCTGGGCAGCGCGGCCGATATCGTCAGCTACATGGACGTAGACCTCTCCACCGAGCTGGAGGCCTTCCCGCCCCTCGTCGAGGCCATCGCCAGCGAGGGCTACCACGTCGCCATCGGCAGCCGCCTGTCGGCAGCCTCCGAGACGACCCGCTCCCTGAAACGTGATGTGATCTCGCGCGGCTACAACCTGATGATCAAATCCCTGTTCTTCACCCGCTTCTCGGACGCTCAGTGCGGCTTCAAAGCCCTCAGCCGGCAGGCGGTTCGAGAGCTCGTGCCGCTGATAGAGAACAACGAGTGGTTCTTCGATACGGAGCTACTGATCCTGGCCGAGAAGGCTGGCTATCCTGTGAGGGAGATCCCTGTGCGCTGGCTGGAGGACCCCGACACGCGGGTGAACATCCGCAAGACCGTATGGGAGGACATCCGCGGGCTGGTGCGGCTGCGCCTGCGACACCCCTGGCGAGCGGTTAAGGCCAAGCCGTAAAGGGCCTGGGCGGAGGCACGCAACCGCCTGAAAACACAACAAGTGTTGGGTGACTATCGGCCCTTCGGAAGCATTAGACTGCGTATGGAGAACAGGAGGACAAGGTGAAGGAGATCGATGAACCCCCACTACGTGGCCA
>CAZSHQ010000102.1:0-3848 GCA_964606995.1 uncultured Dehalococcoidia bacterium
GCCGCCCTGCGGCGGGTGCTGGGCAGCCACGTCCGCCAGCAGGGCTCGCTGGTGGCGCCCGACCGCCTGCGCTTCGACTTCACCCACATGGAGGCCATCAAGCCGGAGGAGCTGGCCGAGATCCAGCGAATAGTGAACGAGAAGATTCGTGCCGACCTGCCGGTGGCCACCCGCATCTGCAGCTTCGATGAGGCCATGAAGGAAGGCGTGCTGGCCTTCTTCGACGAGAAGTACGGCGACCAGGTGCGGGTGGTGGAGACGACGGAGGAAGGGGAGCGCTTCAGCGGCGAGCTATGCGGCGGCACCCACTGCTCGGCCACCGGCCAGATAGGGCTGCTCCTGATCACAGGGGAGAGCAGCATCGGCGCCGGCATGCGCCGCATCGAGGCCATCACCGGCCGCGGCGCCGAGGCCTACGTCCAGGAGCAACTGGCCGCCCTGGAGAGCGCCGGTCGTCGCCTGGGGGCCACCCCAGCCGAGCTGGAATCCAAGGCGGCTTCTCTCCTCTCCGAGCTGGACAGCGAGCGCAAGCGAGTGCAAGCGATGGAGCGAGCGCTGGCTGCTCCTGCCGCCGAGGCTCTCGTCGGCAAGGCGGCGACGGTGGACGGCATCCCGCTGCTGGCGGCGCGGGTCGATGCCCCCAGCCAGGATGCCCTGCGCCACATGGGCGACGTCCTGCGCCATCGCCTGGGCTCCGCCGTCGTCGTTCTGGGGACAGTGCTCAACGGGCGGCCGACCTTCATGGCCATGGTCACCCCCGACCTGGTGAAGCGCGGCCTCCACGCCGGCCAGATCCTCAAGCGGGTGGCCTCGGCCGCCGGCGGCGGTGGCGGCGGCCGGCCGGAGATGGCCCAGGGCGGCGGCACCGACGTCAGCAAGCTGGACGAAGCCCTCGGCCTGGTGAAGCCACTGGTTGAAGAGTCCTTAGCGAAGAAGAGTTAGCTGTCATGCGTATCCTGGGTCTGGACGTAGGCGAGCGGCGCATCGGCGTTGCCGTGGTCGACGAGAGCGTGCGAGTCGCCCTGCCCGTCGCGGTGGTAGAGCGTAGGGAGTTGCCCGCCGACCTCGATGCCATCGCTGGTCTGGTGCAGGAGCAAGGAGCGGAAGCCGTCGTGGTCGGCCTGCCCATCTCTTTGAACGGCTCCCTCGGCCCCCAGGCGCAGGCTGTGAAGGCCTTCGGCCAGGAGCTTTCGGCTCGCTTATCGCTGCCGATCGAATACTGGGACGAGCGCCTGTCTACCGTCGAGGCCCAGCGGCGCCTGGCCAGCGCCGGCCACAGGGGGCCGAAGGCCAAGGCCAGGCGGGATGCCGCAGCCGCCGCCATCGTTCTCCAGAGCTACCTGGACGCGCAGGCCAGCCCATCATCCCCTGTTGAGTCATAGAGAATGCGTTTCCTCCCTCTGGCCGGAATCCTGCTCGCCATCGTCATGGTGGGCATCGGCATCTGGCAGATCACGGAGACCCCCGGCTCGGTCCTGAAGGAAGAGCCGCCGACGGTTCAGCCCACGTCCACGCCGGGCGAGACCATTCTTGTCAGCATCCAGGAAGGCGAAAGCGCTCAGGAGGTAGGCGAGAAGCTGGAAGACGAAAGCATCATCGCCAGCGGCCTCCTCTTCCGGGTGCTGGTAGCCTTGCAGGGCTATGAGGACAAGCTGGCAGCCGGCGACTACGAGTTCGAGAAGGGGATGCCCACCCTCGAAGTGGTGGAGCGCATTCGCCACGGTCAGACCGCCCCCCTGGTGGTGACCATCCGCGAAGGCCTGCGGGCGGAGGAGATCGCCGAGCTCATGGAGGACAAGACGGTGCTCTCCGCCGAGGACTTCCTCGAGGCCATCGAGAGCTGGTACGAGTTCAGCTTCCTGTACACCAAGCCCTACTGGGCCAACCTGGAGGGCTATCTCTTCCCCGATACCTACTTCTTCAGTCGCAATATGACAGCGGAGGAGGTCGTTCAGCAGATCCTGGAGAACTTCGACCAGCGCGTCGACAGCGACCTGCGTGACGAAGCGGCCGTCGCCGGCCTGTCGGTGCACACGGTGCTCACCCTGGCCTCCATCGTCGAACGGGAGGCGCAGGTCCCCGACGAGCGGCCGATCATCGCTGGCGTCTTCCTCAAGCGCCTGCGTCGGGGCATGCCTCTGGAGGCCGACCCCACGGTGCAGTACGCCCTGGGCAACGACCCCCAAAGCGTTGCCAACTACGGCTACTGGAAGGAGAAGCTGACCCAGGCCGACCTCGAGGTGGATTCGCCCTACAACACCTATCGCAACACCGGCCTGCCGCGGGGGCCCATCTGCAACCCCGGCCTCGATTCCATCCGGGGGGTGATCAGGCCTGAGCAGACGGACTATCTCTACTTCGTGGCCCGCGCCGACGGCAGCCACGTCTTCGCCGAGACGCTGGAAGAGCACCTGCGCAACATCGAGCAGTACGGCGGTAGGTAGTAGCGCCAGTGAAAATCATCGGCCTGATCGGCAAGCCCCTAGCTCACTCCATATCGCCCGTCTTCCAGCAGGCGGCCCTGGATCACGTTGGCCTCGACGCCCGCTACGAGCTCTGGGAGACAGAGCGCGACGCCCTGGCCAAGCGCGTGGCAGGAATGCGCCGCCCTGACTGCCTGGGGGCCAATGTCACCGTGCCCTACAAAGAACTCGTCATCCCCCTGCTGGACGAAATCGACCCCCTGGCCGGTCGTATCGGCGCCGTCAACACCATCGTCAACCGCGATGGCCGCCTGTGCGGCTACAACACCGACATGACGGGCTTCGCCCGCGCCCTGCGAGAGGAGGGCGGCTTCGACGCCAGCGATACACACGTGGTCCTGCTGGGGGCCGGTGGAGCAGGCCGCGCCGCCACCATGGCCCTCATCCAGGGGAAAGCTGCCTCCGTCACCATCAGCGACGTCGTTCCCAAGGCAGCGGAACGGCTGGTGGAGCACCTTGCCCGGCAGGGAGAGACCGTCCTTCGCAATGTGCCCGCTACGAAGGAAGACCTGGCGTCGGCCGTCGCAGGCTGCCAGCTTCTGGTAAACTGTACGCCGATAGGTATGCGCCACAGCAAACAGGAGCATGATCTGCCAATGCCGTCCGAACTCATCCCTGCGCGGGCATTCGTATTCGACATAATCTATAACCCCCTCGAGACCAGCTTCGTGGCGGAAGCCAAGAGACGAGGCGCTCGTACCCTCGGAGGCTTGTCCATGCTGGTCTATCAGGGGGCGGCGTCGTTCGAGCTGTGGACGGGCGCGCAGGCGCCGCTGGACGTAATGTTCAAAGCCGCCCGCAAGGCACTCGGGCCGACGGCGGTGAAGGGAGGCGGGGATTAGCCGATGACCACGTTCCGCTTTCTCACCGGCGGTGAATCCCACAGCAAGGCCCTGACGGTCATCATCGAAGGGCTGCCCGCGGGCTTGCCCCTCAGCGAGGACTACATCGCCCTCGACCTGCGCCGTCGCCAGGGGGGCTACGGTCGCAGCCAGCGCCAGCAGATCGAGGAGGACCGGGCGGAGATCCTCTCCGGCGTGCGCCATGGCCTGACCCTGGGCAGCCCCATCAGCCTGGTGATCCGCAACCGCGATTGGCCGAACTGGCAGGACGTAATGCAGGTGGAGCCAGCGGCTGAGGCAGCCGAGAAGCTGACGCGCCTCCGCCCGGGCCACGCTGACCTGGCCGGCGCCGTCAAGTACGGGCAAGACGACGTGCGGCCGATCCTGGAGCGAGCCAGCGCCCGTGAGACGGCAGCGCGGGTGGCCGTGGGCGCTGTCGCCCGCCGCTTCTTGGAGGAGTTCGGCATCGCTGTCCATAGCCACACGCTGGCCATCGGCGAGGTGAGAGCCGAGGGGCAGGGCG
>CAZSHQ010000103.1:0-3820 GCA_964606995.1 uncultured Dehalococcoidia bacterium
AGCAGCCCCGGTATGTAGGGAAGCGTTAGCTCTGTCTCCACCACCTGGCTCTCCAAGACCCGCAGGTCGGGGTAGCTGAGAACGACCACGGCGCCGTGGCCCCTGCCGCCAGCGGTGGCGATGTCCGCCCCCGCCACCGTGCGCACGTGCTGAGGCGAGCCCTCGAGGATGACCTGGGAGGCCAGCCGCTTCTGGGTGGCTATTGCGTCACGCGGCTCCAGGTTCCAGGGATGAAGCTGACGAATTTCCATCGCAACTCCATTGTAGCTCGGCCAGCCCAAAGGTAGCAACGCAGGCATAACCGTGGAGCCGACGGCAGGCACGGCTTGAGGACGTCAGCCGTCGACAGAGTCTCTCCGAGCCGAGTCTCCACCGACCAAGAGGCCGATCACGAGAAAGAATGGGAGGGTGATAAGGTGCAGCAATAAGGTCCAAAGGAGCCCAAATAGCGTCAGCAGCAACAGAAAAGGCAAGCCCAAGAGCGGGATCGCCGCCACGATTTGAAGCGGTATCGTAATGATCTCCGCGATGGCGTTCCACACGAGCGAGATCCTCGTGTTTATCACCATATAGCGTTCCCAACTCCATCTGCCAGTCTCGCTTAGCGGCGTATCCAGCAACCGCTGAATGAGTTCCATCTGCTCCGGTGTTTTCTTAGACATGCGGGCTATGCCCTTTCAGCTTGACGCGGCAAATGCTCATTCAGTCTCCCGGGAGTTCTGCCAGCCGCCGCAGCGCCTCCAGCTTCTCCCGCCGGCCCAGCTTGGCCCGCTCAACCGCCGCGCGCAGGGCCTCGATGGAGCGGTCGTAGGTGCGGCGGTCGACCGGATAGGGATGGCCGTCCTTGCCGCCGTGGGCGAAGGAGAAGCGGGCGGGGTCGCGCACGCTGGCCTTGGCCCCGTACACAAGCTCCGAGACGAGGGCCAGGGCGCGGATTGTCTTGGCGCCCACTCCCTCCATGCCCAGAAGGCGCTCGAAGTCCTGGGGCTGGCGCTCGTAGGTCTTGAGGAAGATCTTGGCCAGCTTATCGGGGTGGATGTCGCTGGGCTGGATGTGATGGCGTTGGGGCAGCTCGAGGGTTTGCAGACGCTTCAGCTCCCCTACCAGCTTGTCGGGCCTCTCGCCCGCCAGGCGAGCGCTGAGGTCGCGGCACTGGTCGCTCTCCTCGGCCACCATATTCAGCACGACCCCTCGCCCGTCGGAGCAGATGGCTTTGTGGGGCTCGCAGACGAAGTCGTCCACCGCCGACGACAGCCAGTGGTAGCGACGGGCCCAGCGGGTGGCCTCGTTCATCCCCTGCTGGATGACCGTCCAGGCGCCGTCGCCGCTGAAGACGAAGGTGTGGTGGTAGAGTTGATAGTCGTCCTGGAGGGCGGCCGAGTCCACCTTGGCGGCCATGCGCGAGGCGTAGACCAGGCCCGCTGGCTGGAAGCCGTAGCGGTCGCCGAAAAGCTCAAGCTCGTGCGGCGTCTTGCGGGAGGTCTTGCCCTTGCCGCCGGCCACGAACAGGCCCGAGTCCTTCTCCAGCCCCCGCAGGCCCTCCTTGAGGGCGCCGCAGACGGTGGTGGTGACGCCGCTGGAGTGCCAGTCGAAGCCCAGGACGCAGCCGAAGGCCTGGAACCACAGGGGGTCGGAGAGCTTGGCCAGCACCTCGTGCGGTCCGAACTCCTCGACGATGGCCAGGGTGACCTGGCGGGCCAGCCCGGTCATCCGCTCGAACAGCCACTTGGGGGCCGCCCCGTAGTGCAGGGGCAGGTGGGCTACGCCGGTGCGAGCGCCGGTCACTTGCCGCTGCTCTCCCCCGCCGTCAGGGCCTCCGCCGCTTTCGCCGTGTTCGTCAGGAGCATGGCCACCGTCATCGGCCCGACGCCGCCGGGCACGGGGGTGATCGCCGCCGCTTTCTCCGCCACTGCCTCGAAGTCCACGTCCCCCACCAGGCGATAGCCCGTCTTGCGGCTGGCGTCCTCCACCCGGTTGATGCCGACGTCGATGACCACCGTCCCCTCGCGCACCATGTCGGCGGTGATCGCCCGCGGCCTGCCCATGGCCGCCACCAGGATGTCCGCCTGGCGGCTGTGGTAGGCGAGGTCCTTCGTCCCCGTGTGGCAGAGGGTGACGGTGGCGTTGGCGCCCGCGCGCTTCTGGATGAGGATGGCCGCCAGGGGCCGGCCCACCAGGTTGGAGCGACCGCAGATGACCACGTGCTTGCCGTCCGGCGGGTGGCCGGAGCGGATGAGCATCTCGACCACGCCCGCCGGGGTGCAGGGCAGCAGATAGGGGTCGCCCTTGAACAGGCGGCCCACGTTCATCGGGTGGAGGCCGTCGACGTCCTTCTCGGGGGCGATGGCGGCGGTGGCCCGCTGCTCATCGATCTGCGGCGGCAGGGGAAGCTGGACGAGCATGCCGTGCACCTTGGGGTCGGCGTTCACACTAGCGATAAGCTCCAGCAGCTCCGCCTCGGAGGTGGACTCGGGCAGGTGGATGGTCTGGGAGTGGATGCCGACCTCCTCGCAGGCGTTGCCCTTGCCCCGCACGTAGGAGATGGAGGCGGGGTTATCGCCCACCAGGACGAAGGCCTGGGCGGGCATGATACCCCGCTCCTCCTTGAGCCGGCGGACGCGCTCCGCCACCTCCGCGCGGATCTCCGCCGCTATGGCTTTGCCGTCGATGATCTGTGCTGTCAAAAGCCTCCTCCCGAGGGCTTTGGTATCTTCGCCTTGAGTTGGTCCGTTAAGTCAGAATAGCTCTGGTATTCGATTCGGTCGAGCCCCTGGAGGTCCGCCGGAATCTCCGTGTCCCTCCAGCAGACGATGAAGTATGGCTTCCCCATGGCAATGGCTGCACCCAGCTCTAGGAAGACGTTGGCTTTCTGGGGGTTGGAGATGTCGTAGATTCCGAAACGTGTGTGCCGTATCTTCGGCAGGATCTTGTCCATGAATATGTGCCCTTGCCTTACCTCAACATCCGCGTAATAGGGCGTCAAGCCTGAGGCAGCGAGCGCTTCCTCGATCGCTCGTCTCAAGTCGTCTTTCTTCTCCGCGCTGAACTCGTGGGCGACGAAGTAGTGCTGGCTCGCGTCGTCAAGGGGGGCTGCTGTGCCAGCGGCGGCCGGTGATGCTGATATCAGTGTGTTGCGCCGGACGCGGCCCTCTTTGATCTCATGGGCGTTGACTAGCCCGCGGGGCGTTATGAACGCGCTGTATCCACCAAGGGTGCGTACGACTCTGACCAGTCCCTTGAGTTCCAATTCGTCAAGATATCCGTCGACCAGAGGTATATCGATGTTGAGCGCCGCTCCGATCTCAGCGGAGCCTACCCGCTGATCGGCCTTCAAATCCAAGAACAGTAGTATGGCATCGCGTGGCTCCACCGCAGCGCGCGGCACCGCCTCACTCGGCTTGGCTTCCCTTTGGGACGCACGGGCTTTCGGGGCTTCGAACGTCAGGTCGAGATCGTTGAGCCCAGGGCGAAATTCGGGCGACTCAGCGGCAGTCAGGTCACCGCAGCGGAAGATGATCCTGCCGCCAACGAAGCACGGAGGCGTGACGGGCATCCGCTCGGGGATCTCCACGATGTAGCGACCGCCTTGGGTGACAGTACTGGCCCACTCAATCCCGCCCACAATGACGACGATCCAAGCCCCATCGGGGGCAGGCCGGCCGCCAATCGTGACGCGGCCGTGATACGTGCTAGGAATTACCGGAGGACAGAATTCGTCGGTCGTCATTGCCCCTACACCTTCCCGTGCTCCGTGCGGGCCACCTCGGTGCCGTCGGGCAGCTCCACCACCTGGTAGTCGCCGAACATGCTCGGCGCCTCC
>CAZSHQ010000104.1:0-3707 GCA_964606995.1 uncultured Dehalococcoidia bacterium
AGATGTTGCCGTGGCCGCTGGCAAGCTGGCGGGCCAGCACGTACTGGGCGATGTTGGTGTCCTGGAACTCGTCGATGTGGATATGCAGGTAGCGCTGAGCGTACTTCTCGAGGACGTCGGGGTGGTCGCGAAAGAGCTGGACGGTCTTCATCAGGAGGTCGTCGAAATCGACGGCGTTGTTCTCCTCCAGCACCCCCTGATAGCGCTCGTACACTCGCGAGACGACCTCCTGGAAGTAGTCGCCCACGAGCCGAGCGTAGGCCTCGGCGGTGGAAAGCTCACTCTTGGCTCGCGAGATCGTGCTGAGAACAGCCCGTGGCGATGTGCGGCGGGGGTCGAGCCCCAGATCCTGCATCACCTGGCGGGCTACGGCGAGCTGGTCGGCCTCGTCATAGATGGCGAAGGCCCGCGACAGACCTATCCGCTCGCCGTCGATGCGCAGCATGCGCGAGCACACGGCGTGGAACGTGCCCAGCGTTATGTCGCTCCCAATGTCGGCGCCCACAAGGCTGAAGATGCGGTCGCGCATCTCGCGGGCGGCCTTGTTGGTAAAGGTGACGGCCAGGATGCGGCGGGGGTGGACCCGCTGGTGGGCGATGAGGTAGGCGATGCGGTGGGCGATGACGCGGGTCTTGCCGCTGCCGGGCCCAGCCAGGATGAGGAGCGGCCCTTCGGCGGTCTCCACAGCCTGGCGTTGAGCCGGATTCAGCCCGCTGAGTATGTCCATCCGCTCTCCTGACGGCATTCTAGCATCGGCTGCGGAGGTCATTCAACGACGATCGGGCACGCCGCACACTGCGGCGGCAGGTTTTCAAGGCTATTCGGCGTTATGTCGAGCCCTGCCCGCCTCAGGAGAAGCACCAGCGCCTTGAGGGGCAGGCCGACAACGTTGCAATAGCAACCGTCGTAGGAGGCCACGGGCCGGAACTGCTCGTCCTGGATCGCGTAGGCGCCGGCCTTGTCCAAGGGCTCGCCGCGACCGACGTAGGCGTCGATCTCGCCGTCGCTGTAGTGGCGCATGTGCACAGCCGTGACGACGTGCGCTGCCACCCGCTGGCCGCTGCCAGCGTCCACCACGGCCAGGCCGGTGATCACTCGATGCATCTTTCCCCTCAGGCGTCGGAGTGTGGCCGCAGCCTCTGAGCCGTCCGCCGGCTTGCCCAGGATGGTGTCGCCATCGACCACGATCGTGTCGGCGGCGATGACGATCCCTTCCCTTTCCTCTCTGGCCACCGCTTCCGCTTTGGCCAGCGCCAGGGCCTCGGCCAGCTCCTCGGGCTGCCCCGAAGACGATGGCGAAAGGTCCTCCCCTACGTCGGGAACGATCACTCGAAAGGGCAGGCCCAGGTGGGCCAGGAGCTGGCGTCGCCTGGGCGAGCGGGAGGCGAGGATGAGCATGGCTAACCAGCTAGCCAGCAGGCGGGCAAGCCGGCGGAGCCAAACTGCGCCCGGTCACCGAATGTCGTCATTCTGAGCGAGGCGAAGAATCTCGTCCGCAATGTTAGACCCTTCGCGTCGCTCAGGGTGACAGTCCGCGGCCCATTGTTTTCCCAGTTCATGGCGCTACGACTAGTCTCGCACCAGCGTCGCCACGCACTCGATGTGGAAGGTCTGGGGGAACATGTCCACCGGCTGCACCTCCTGGAGACGATAGCCGCCCTGGCAGAGGACGCGCAGGTCGCGGGCCAGGGTAGCGGGGTCGCAGGAGACGTAGACCAGCCTGGCTGGTGGCCGTTTGAGGACGGCGGCGATGACATCGGGGTGACAGCCCACGCGTGGCGGGTCGAGGATGGCCGCCTGGGGACGCCGGCGCAGCTCCGGCAGGATCTGCTCCACCTTCCCCTGATAGAAGGCTATATTCTTGATGCCCGCCTGGTTGATCACTGCATCGGCCACCGCCGCCGACGACTCCTCGATGGCTATCACCCTCTTGACGTAGGGCGCAAGCAGCACGGCGAAAGTGCCCACGCCGGCGTAGGCGTCCAGCAATAGCTGGTCGTCGGCAAGAGCCAGCTTCTCGCGCACGACCTCTATCAGCACCTCTGCCTGCCGGCTGTTCACCTGGAAGAAGGATGCGCCCGAAATGCGGAAGCGCTTGCCCAGAAGCTCCTCCTCGTAGGAGGTCTGGCCCGACGGGATCGAATCGTCGATCTCCTTCAGCGAGGGGTGGATGAGAGCCTGCTCCGTCCTGACGCCGTAGCGGATGGCCACCTGATGCAGGCCAGCGCACTTGCCCTGGAGGCGCTCCAGTACGCCGTTGATCCAGGGGTGCATGATGCGGCAGTGGTCGATGCGAACGAAGCGACGTCTCAGCAGGCTAACGAAGCCCAGTTGGCCCTGGCGGTCGGTGCTGAAGCGAGCGTGATTGCGATAGTGCCAGCGCTCTTCCGCTGTCACCGTGGCTGCTACCGGTGGCTCCTCGAACTTGCCGATGCGGCGCAACTGCTCGCCGACGACGCGGGCCTTGAGCTCGACCTGGAAGGGGTAGTCGATGTGCTGCCACTGGCAGCCGCCGCAGTTGCCGAAGTAGGGGCAGGGGGCCTCCACCCGATGGGGCGAGGGAGAGAGAACCTCCACCACCCGGCCCATCAGGTAATCCTTGCTGCGCCGCTCGATCCCCACCACGGCCTCCTCGCCGGGGATGCCGTAGGCAGCGAACACCACCTGGCCGTCGTGGCGGCCGATTGCCCCGCCCTCGAAGGCCATGTCGGTAAGGCTTAGGCGCAGCTTTTCACCCTCTCTGGTGTCAGCGGCTCTAGTCTTCTCTTTCATGGAGATTACGATCAGGGGAACCCATTCAAGTTTATCCTCAAAGCGCCCCCGTCGCCAGGGCAATGCTGAGATGACAGTGCCAGACAAGGCATGGTATAATCGGCCAGCTTAGGAGGCGAGGACAGGGGCATGGACAACTGGGAAAACGCAGCAACCCTGGCGGGCACCATCGCCGCGGCCTACGTGTTGGTCCTCTGGGTAGGCATCATCGCCTGGACCTATCGGGACATCCACGAGAGGACCCGCGACACTGCTTTCCAGATAGTAGCTGTCCTCCTCGTCCTGATGTTCAACATCCCGGGCTGGTTCATATACATGGTGCTTCGGCCCGGCGAGACGCTGGCCGAGGCCTATGCCCGCTCCCTGGAGGAGGAGGCCCTCCTGCAGGAGCTGGAGGAGCAGGGCATTTGTCCCTCCTGCAAGCGCTACGTGAGCGCCGATTTCGTTATCTGCCCCCACTGCCGCACTAAACTCAAAGAGCCCTGCGCTAACTGCGGCCGCCCCCTGAGCTTCAACTGGGTGGCTTGCCCCTACTGCATGACCCAGAAGACGAGGGTCGCCTCCTCGGCTCAGAAGGAGGTCAGCGGCGTTCCGCAGAAGGAAGAGTCTGCGGAGAGCTCCGAGAGGCAGCGCGCTGCCTCGCCCCAGACATCCCTCGATCCCTGAGGCTGGCTCCTCCTAGCTCCCGCTTGGTCCTTTCTGGCGCAGCCCCAACGCCCGCAGGAGCCCATCGTAGTCCAGGTATTCGGCCGCAAGCTGGCCGATGCGTTCCGCCTTCTGATGGCCAAATCGGCTCTTGAAGTAGAGATCCTCCAGGGCATGAAGGGCGGCTACTGTGCCCTTGTCAGTGATGAGCAGGGGCACACCCTCCGCTTCCGCTCGCTCGCTGACGTAGGCCAGGGGCATCCGGCCGCCGCTGAGGATGAGGCAGCGGC
>CAZSHQ010000105.1:0-3673 GCA_964606995.1 uncultured Dehalococcoidia bacterium
GACAGGATCATGGTGGCAGGTTACGGCGATGGCTGCGATGTCTACTCGATCAAGGTCGGCGATGGCATCGACAAGGTCAGGCAGGAGCGCCGCGGCGTAAAGAAGCACGTGGAGGCGAAGCGGGTCCTCAAGACCTACGACGAGTACCTCCGCTGGCGGGGCCTGATGACTGTGGCCGGAGTGCGCCGGCCGACGCCAAGCGGCCCTTCCGCCTCCGCCCTTTGGCGGGAAACCGATCGGGTTATCCAGCTGTACGGCTCCAAGTGCAGGAAGTGCGGCTACGTGCAGTTCCCGCCCCAGCGCGTCTGCGTAGAGTGCCACGCCAAGGATGAGATGGACAATGTCCGCCTCTCCGACAAGCCAGCAACCGTGTTTACCTACGCTATGGATTACCTGTCAGGCACCACGGATGTCCCCCTGGTGATAGCGGTGATAAACTTCGAGGGGGGCGGTCGCATGCTCTCCATGATGACCGACCGGGAGATTGATGATCTGAGCGTGGGCATGCCGGTGGAGATGAGTTTCCGCAAGATACGTTCCGCAGGCGGTATTCACAACTACTACTGGAAATCCATACCGGTAAGGGCATAAGCTTTAAGGGGACGGTAATGACAGAAGGTATTAAGGACAGAGTAGCCATAGTTGGAATGGGTTGCACGAAGTTCGGGGAACGCTGGGATGTCAGCGGCCTCGACATGATGGTGGAGGCCGCCTACGAGGCTTATGAGGATGCCGGCCTGGCGCCCAAGGATATCCAGGCGGCCTGGCTGGGCACCGTCGCCAGCTTCAACACCGGTCAGCCAGCGGCGGAGGCCCTGAAGCTGGACTACATTCCCATTACGCGCGTAGAGAACGCCTGCGCCACCGCCACCGATGCTTTCAGGAACGCCTGCTACGCCGTGGCCGCCGGCATCTACGACATCGTCCTGGCGGTGGGGGTGGAGAAGCTAAAGGACACAGGATTCGCTGGCCTTACCACTGGCGTACAGTCAGGGTCGGGCGTGGAACCGCCCAGTCCGCCGCCGGTCCAGTTCGCCCTGGCGGCTACCAGCTACTTCCACACCTATGGCCTGTCCTACGATGAGGGCAAGCAGGTCTTGGGTCAGATAGCGGTGAAGAATCACCACAATGGCGCTCTCCACCCCAAGGCTCACCTGCGCCGAGAGATAACGCTAGAGCAGGTGTTGAAGGCCCCTATGATCGCCTGGCCCCTGGGCTTGTTCGATTGCTGCGGGGTCAGCGACGGCGCCTCTGCTGCCATCATCACCACGCCGGAGAACGCCCGCAAGATGCGGGACGACTATGTTCTGGTGAAGGGCATAGGTCTCGCGGTAGGTGGTAGACAGGGTATGCTCAGGGACGACTATGACTTCGTCCACTTCCCAGAGAACATTGCTGCTGCGCGGCAGGCCTATGAGGAGGCGGGCATCACAAACCCCCGCCAGGAGATAGACCTGGCCGTGGTGCACGACTGCTTCACTATCACTGAGCTGATCATCTACGAGGACCTTCAGTTCAGCGCCAGGGGTAAGGCCAAGGAAGACGTAGAGTCGGGCGCCTTCACTCTGGAGGGTGACCTGCCGGTCAATCCGGATGGCGGCCTCAAGTGCTTCGGCCACCCCATTGGTGCCAGCGGCCTGCGCATGATCTACGAGGTCTACAAGCAGATCCAGGGCAAGGCCCCCGGCCCGCCCGAGCGCCAACTGAAGAAGACGGACATCGGCCTGACCCACAACCTGGGCGGCCGACCAGGGTCGTTTACCTGCTCGGTAGCTATTTTCGGCCGCCGGGACTAGGGCCATCGGGGAGGAACGCCACGAGGGTTGCACAATCAGCATCCGTCAAGAAATAGGCGCTGCCAACAAAGCGAATGGTTCGCGGGAGAGCTGAGTGCTGGAAAGTCAGGACTCAGCCCTTTCCTGAATGGGCAGGGCTAGAAGGGAGAAGGGCACATCTGATGTTAGAGCTTTGCTTCTTGGGTTCAGGCAATGCTTTCACCCCCGGCGGGCGGTACTGGAGCTCGTTCCTGCTCAACGGCCGCTACCTGTTCGACGCGCCGCCCACCCTTCTCCCCCACCTGAAACGTCTGGATGTTCCGCTGACCGACATCCGCACCGTTTTCATCAGCCACTTTCACGGCGACCACTTCCTGGGGCTGCCCTTCCTCCTTCTGGAGTACCTTCATATGACGCCGCGACGAGAGGACCTATACATCGTGGGCCCGCCCGGCGTTGAGGAGATGATTGAAAGGCTGGCCGATATGGCCTTCCCCAACCTCAGTCATGCCGACGCCGGCTACCAGCGCCGCTACCTGGAGGTCGAGACAGGCCGACAGCAGACGGTGGACGATCTTAGCTTCCAGGCCTTCCCCATGAACCACGCTGGCGGGAAACTAGCCTGCTTCGGCTACAAGCTGCGCTTGGCTGACAAAGTGCTCGCCTACACAGGCGATACAGACCTCTGCGACGAGCTCTTCCTTCTGGCGGAAGGGGCAGACGTGCTGGTGCTGGACTGCAACTATAGCCAAGGCAAAGGGCCGGATCACCTGAGCTTCGGCGACGTGCCAGATATCAGAAGGCGGCTGCCACCGTCCACCACCATCATCCTCACCCACCTGGAGGCGGAGCCCGATGTCAGCGGCCTGGAAGGGGTGCTGGTCGCTCAGGACTTCGCAACCTTCCGCTTCTCCTGATAACGACCCGTCAGAGGAATACTGGAATCCTTCCACCGTCTCAGCTTTCTAGCCGCTGCTCCAGCAGAACCCTCTCCTTGTTTCAATCGTCTAGCCACGTGTTTGCCCAAGAGGGAATTGCCGATATAATAGACCAGCGAAATGGGAAGCGGGCAGGACAGCTTGGACGACCTAGAAGAATCCCTTCACCAGAACCTCCTGATCACCTCGGTGGATCGCGTCCTGAACTGGGCCCGCAGGTCTTCCCTCTGGCCGGTCACCTTCGGGCTGGCCTGCTGCGCCATCGAGATGATAGCCACCGCCACTCCCCGCTATGACATCGCCCGCTTCGGGGCCGAGGTGTTCCGGCCTTCGCCTCGCCAAGCTGACTTCATGATCGTGTCGGGCACTGTGACCTGGAAGATGGCGCCTGTGGTGCGGCGGCTCTACCTGCAGATGGCCGAGCCCAAGTGGGTGATCTCCATGGGAAGCTGCGCCAACATCGGCGGGCCTTTCGCCTACGGCTACAGCGTGCTGCCCGGCGTCAGGTTGATCATCCCCGTCGACGTGTACGTGCCCGGCTGCCCACCCCGACCGGAGTCATTGCTCCAGGGGTTAATGCTTCTTCAGCAGAAGATCGACCGCATGAGCATCGGCGGCGAGCGGGAGCGGGAGGAGCCCAGCGGCGACTTCTCCAAGTACCTGCCGCCGGACGACCCCGTGCGCAAAGAGCTGGAATCCCTGTTCCCACCGTTCCCGCGATACGAACGCTCGCCTGAGCAGGAGAGGTTAGCAAGATAGTGTACGGTTTGGGCATCGCCAAGGGCCTGTTCATTACCCTGAGGCACCTGTTCCGGCGACCTTTCACCATTCAGTACCCCGAGGAGGTGCGCCACATGCCGCCGCGGGCTCGCACCAACCTCCTCTGGTTCGACGAGCGCTGCACCGGCTGTAGCACCTGCGCCCAGGCCTGCCCCGACGGCTGTATCCTGGTGGCCACCA
>CAZSHQ010000106.1:0-3630 GCA_964606995.1 uncultured Dehalococcoidia bacterium
CCAGCACCTTCACCGCCCTTGCCGCCCAGGCGCGGGTCAACCTGCCTTTCACCCCCGTACCGATCACCGGGCAGACCTTCGCTGCGCTCCTGGTGGGGGCGCTTCTCGGCAGCCGCCTGGGGGCAGCCAGCATGATCGCCTACTGGTCTCAGGGGGCCGCGGGCTTGCCCGTCTTCGCCGGCGGAATGGGCGGCTGGCACATTGCCACCGGCCCCACGGGGGGCTACCTCGTGGGCTTCATCGCCGCCGCCTATGTGGTGGGCTTCCTGGCCGAGCGAGGCTGGGACCGCCGTCCCTGGACACTGGCCTTGGCCATGCTAGCGGGGCAGGTTCTCATCTACGCTGCGGGGCTCTCCTGGCTCGCCCACTTCACCTCTGGCAAGAACGTCTTCGAGTTGGGTCTCTACCCGTTCATCCCCGGCGACAGCGTGAAGCTGCTGCTGGCCGCCTCTCTTGTCCCCTCGGGGCGCGCTGCCCTGGGCGCCCTGCCCATGAGCGGTCTCCCCAGCAGGGCGACAGGATGGACGTTGGCTCTTCCCTGGCGTTGGCTTTACAGCCTGGGTGCCGCTCTCCTGGTCATCGGCTCGCTTCTGCCGTGGGGCACCGATGCCGGCCGTCAGGCGTCGGTCAATGGCCTGGCGGCAGGAGAAGGGGCAGTCACTCTAACAGCGGCGGCCCTGGCCTTTGTGGGGGTGGCCCTGGCCTGGCGAGGGGTCCTCGCTCCTTTCTTCTCGCATCTCTGGCAGTCGACGGTGGCCATCGTGGCCGGGTTCGTCGCCTTCTTCAACATCATCCACGCCGTGACCGATGAGGCCTTCTGGCTGGCCAGCGTCGGCCCTGGCCTGGCGGTCATCGCCGTCGGAGCGGTGGTCATCTTCCTGGCCGCAGTGGGGGAGGGAGCGCCTGAGGCATCCCCTGCTGGCGGGCAAGACCGATAAAGGTCGCCCTGGGCAGCGCTGAGCTGCAGTAGCAGTATCGCGGGCGGCTCCTCTCCTGGCCCCTTGCTGTCAGCGCACCTTCACCGTATCCGCCGTCACCGTGTCCGGCAGGGTGTAGCCGCGGAAGGCCAGGAACCCCAGCAGGGCCGATAGGCCGGCCACCGGCCCTATCAGGCGAATGCCCAGGGGGTTGTCGGCGGTGCTCCCCAGTACGAGCAGAGAGGCCAGGATCAGGGGGAAGAGGGCCGAGGCTATCTTCTCCAGAGTGGCCTGAGTGCCGTAGTAGATAGCCTCCCGTCGCATGCCCGTCTTCAGCTCGTCGTAGTCGATGATGTCGGCCATGATGGCGTTGGGGAAGGTGAAGACGGCCGCCATGGGCAGCCCCATCAGGGCCACAAAGAAGACCGCCTGGAGCAGCGTGTCGATGCCGGGCAGGAAGCCCATGAAGGCGATAAACGGCAGATAGACTCCTCCTATCAGCATGGCCGTCGAGTAGACCCAGGCCTTGCCCCGGCGTAAGGACATTCGGTAGACCAGGGGAAGACAAAGCAGAACAACAATGATGGCCGCGGCCATCAGCACGGCGACGATGGTACCCTCTGCCACGCCAAACTCCAATCCGAACAGTTGGAGAGTGGCCGGGTTTCCCGCCTCCACTTTGGCGATGTCGCTGGGGAAGTCGCCCAGGAGCACGGCGCCGGACCAGAACGGGAGGGCGGCGGTCATCATCGATATGGCCATATTGAACAGGATGAAGGTAGGCAGGAAGAAGAGGAACGGGTTGTTGGTGAAAGTGGAGCGAATCGCCTCGATCGGGTTCACCCGGGCGGGCTCCACGTCCAGGCGCACATGTCGCCAGGCGCCCGACAGGGCGATGTAGCGGGAAGCCATTCCCATGACGGCCATGCTGATGGCCATCGCCTGGAAGCCGAAGGCGTCTCGTATGATCCCACTGCCCACCAGGGCGATGGCCGCCCCCACCGTGCCAAAGAACACCTGCCAGGTCACTATGCTCACCCGACCCTTGGAGGTCACGGCGATCTCCGGCAGGAGGGATTCGAAGGGGCCGCCGGATAAGGTGCTGAACAGGTGGAAGGCCTCCAGCATGAGGAAGAAGTAGAGGGCGTTGACCATGCTCTCGCCAGCGATGGGGGGCGTCCAGAGGAGGACGAAGAACACGGCGTAGAAGGGCGTGGCCAGCACCACGAAGGGGATGCGTCGCCCCCAGCGGGAGCGAGTGCGGTCGCTCCACCAGCCGATGAGGGGGTCGTCCAGGGCCTCGATGAGGCGAGCCGCCGTGAACAGAGCGCCGAGGACTAGGATGGGTACACGCTTCTCGATGTCGGCATCGCCGGGAGGAGCGTAGAAGTAGATGAGCCAGAGATCCTTGGAGCGGCCGATGACGTTGCCCCCGAAGCTGCCGGAAGCATAGACCAGCCTATTGAATCGGGGTAGTTCCTGAGTGTCGTTAGCCACGATCCCTCTCGGGCCTCAGGGGGCACTCCATCTGGCGGACTGCGACCTAGCGACCGGCCCTCTCCTGGGCCAGCCCTTCCTCGATGGCCGCCGCATACACGCCCCACAGTTCGCGCGGCAGCAGGCGGCCGATAGCTACCATCACCTGCTGGCTGGCCAGGCGCTCGCGCTCTCCTTTCTCCACGCTGCGCGCTACCTGGATCGAGAAGGGCGGGCCAAAGGACGCGATGAGCCTCCCTTCTTCCTCGAAGATGCCGACAGGAAGCATGGGTATGCCGCGGTTCCTCAGGGAGAGGAGGAACGAGCCCACCCCCGGCATGGGTTCGATGAGGTGCCCCGTGCCTATCGCCTCAGGGAAGAGGCCGATGGCGTCTCCCCCATCGCGCACCACGTCTAGAATGGTGCGCAGGGCGGCTGCCCGACCCACGCCTCGTTCGGCGGTGCGGGGAACGATCACCAGTCCGTACACCTGGGCGATGCGTCGAAACAGCCAGCGGAGCGCCCAAACGGGCACGGGGAGCGGGCCCAGGCGAAAGTCGTACCATTCGCTGGTCATCAGCCAGCGCAGCGATTTCTGGCTGGTGCGCCTCTGCGCCACGGCGTGAGAGGCCAGCATGCCGCCCCAGAATACCTTCAGCCCCGGCCGCTCGTAGTGATTGGCCACCAGAACGAAGGGACCTTCGGGCGGGATCTGCTGGTCGTTGCGAGCCTGCGGCTTGGGCCTGGCGGCCATGAGGGTTGCTTCCACGTCCGCAGCCAGGCTGCGGGTTCGGCCGCGAAGGACCGCCCAGATGAACCTGAGGATGAGAGAGACGCGGAAGTGGTACACCTCTTGTCGTTCTTGACTTGGCTCGCTCATGCCCTTCACCCGCCTCAATTATAGCAAGGGCTGGCCTACTAGGCTGAAGCGTCGTGGGCATTGGAAGCACGGCCAGTCGCTGCTGGAGGTTGGCGGGTATTCCGTCGAAGATAGAAGACGTCCTCAAATCGAAGATTCAGCAGCCAGATCGCGATCAGGCCAGTCAGGCCAATCCAGATCGAAATGAAGACGTGCGTGCCGATGGCGTAGCCCGCCGCCAGGGTCCGGTCAACCCCGAAGAGAGCGACGACCTCCACGAGGGCGACTTCGTATACGCCAATGCTGGTTGGGGTGAGAGGCAATGACACAACCATGTTCGCCCCGATCATGATGACGAGGTAGGCGCTAAACGGCAGG
>CAZSHQ010000107.1:0-3627 GCA_964606995.1 uncultured Dehalococcoidia bacterium
ACAACCACCACAGCGGTGGCCAGCAGCACCAATCGCCCAGGCGATAGCCAGGAGCTACGACTCAGCGACTCGCCTCCTTGGCCAGCAAAAGCTCAGCACCAGTCGCCAAGTTTAGCACAACCTATCAAATCTCACAATAGCGAGGGCGCCAGCCTCCTAACCTGCTGCCTTCTGTCGCCCCTCGTCAGCCTCCAGGTGACAGGTGTCGTTGAAGCTCACGACGATGATCCGGTCCCGGCCCATCTCCAGAACGCTCTTGGCGCCCAGGCTGTGACGAAGGCGGCGGAAGCCGGCCAGCTCCAACCCCAGGGCCCGGCAGAGAAGAGTGAGGATGACGAAGTTGTGAGTGACCGCCGCCACTGTGCCGCCCTCCTGGCGCTGGCGTATCCTCTCGATGGCCTGCCAGGCCCTCTCCTGCACATCCAGCAGGCGCTCGCCGCCGGGCATGGCCTCATAGGCCGCCTGGGCGCCCAGCCATGCTTGAAGGAAGTGAGGATAGCGCTCGCCAACCTGCTGAAAGGTGAGGCCCTCCATCTCGCCGACATCCATCTCGCTGAGCCCTTCGTCAACCTGCACTCTTAGGCCGTGAGAGGAGGCGATGGGCTCAGCGGTGGCCAGGGCCCGTTTCAGGGGGCTGGAGTAGATGGCGTCGATCGGCTCGTCCCTGAGGGAGTGCGCCAACCGCTGGGCTTGCCAGCGCCCGTGCTCATTCAGCTCGACGTCGGCCCGACCGAGGGCCAGGCGGGCCTTGTTGGTATCCGTCTCGCCATGTCGAACGAGGATCAAGCGCATTGGCTTACCCCAACCCGTCCCTACCCCGGCTCCCCGTGGCGGCGCCAGGCCTGGACCGCGGGCGAGGTCTCCTCCAGGATGAGGCTGCGGCGGTGGATGCGCAGGGGCGGCCCGCTGAAGCCTAGGGCCGCTGCCACCTGCTCGGCCCGACCAGAGGCCTGGCTATCGGTGCGCAGGCGCATCCCCAGGGTGCAGAAGCCATCGCCGAGACCCTCCAGCCAGAGGTCGTGCACCAGCGAGCGCAAGTCGTAGTGGCGCACCGTCTTGTCCCGCTGATGCTGCCAGGGCAGCGATTCAGCCGCCAGAAGCTTGGCCAGCGCTTCCTGCACCTCCTCACCCGATCGATCGGTGGACACATCCACCTGATATTCGGACCAGCGCACCTGCGACTGCAACGACGGCAGGCCCAGGCCGACCTCTCGCACCTCACCGATAGCGATGCCCGCCGGAAGCTGCTGGCTAACGGCCTTGATGAAATCGTAGGGGGTGACCCGCCGCGAGAGATAGACGTCCAGGAGCTCGCCGGAGCTGGTGACGCCCACCGGCAGGGGAGCGGCCAAGGAGATGCGCGGGCTGGGGCTGTAGCCCTGGGAGTAGGCCAAGGGGATCTCCGCCCGCCGAAGGGCCCGCTCCCAGAAGCGCATGAGGTCCAGGTGGGTGATGTACTTGACCTCTTCGCCGCGGCAGAAGGTAACCCGAAGCCGTTGAACCTTCATCTACAGTCGCGTCACCAGTACGCGCTCGATCTTGCGACCGTGCATACGGGTGACCACCAGGCGCAGGCTGTTGTAGGAGAGCTTCTCCCCCTCGCGGGGGACGTGGCCTAGCTGGCTGAGGACGAAGCCGGCCACCGTCTCGTACTCGCCCTCTGGCAGGCCCAGCTCCAGTTCCTCGTTGGCGTCGTGGATGCTCATGCCGCCGTCCACCTGGACGGTGCGCTCATCCACCGCCTCGAACTCCCGCTCGCGGGGGCGCAGCTCGTCGCCTAGCTCCCCCACGAGCTCCTCCAGGAGCATCTCCGTGGTGGCGATGCCAGCCGTGCCGCCGTACTCGTCCACCACAATGGCCATCTGGTGGCCATCCCTCTGCATCTCCCAGAAGAGAGGACCGATGGCCTTGGTCTCGGGCACGTAGAAGGCGCGCCGCATGCAGGTCTCGATGGGGCTGTCGGTGTCCACCTCGTTGCGGGAGAGACCCCGCAGGACGTCCTTTATGCCCACGATGCCGGTCACGTTGTCGATGCCATCGCTATAGACAGGGAAGCGAGAGTGGGGTTGCTCGGCGAAGATGCGATAGAAGTCGCCGATGGTGGTCCCCTTCTCCAGCCAGACTACCTCCGTGCGGGGCACCATTACCTCGTTGACCTGACCCTCGCGGAAGCGGAAGACCCGCTCCAGGAGGTCACCCTCCTCCTGGCGGAGGGCGCCCTCGCTGGTGCCGATGTCGATGAGCATGCGCAGCTCACCCTCGGTGACGGTAAGGCGGCGAGGCTGCCTGGTCAGGCCGAGGAGGCGAGAGAGGGCATTGGGAGCCAGGGCAAGAAGGCGGACGACCGGCGTGAGGAGGATAACCACCATCTCTACCGGTCGGGCGGCCAGCAGAGCATAGCGCTCGCCCGCACGCACGGCGAGAATCTTGGGGGTCATCTCCCCGAAAATGACGACCACCAGGGTCATGATGATAGGCGCCAGCACGATGCCCACAGCACCCAGCAGGTCTATGGCTATGGTCGTGCCGAGGGCGGTAGCGATGATGACGAAGGCGTTCTGGCCCAGGATAACGACGGCGAAGAAGCGATCCTCCTGCGCCCGCAGTCGCTCCAGGGCCTGCGCCCCCTTGCTGCCCTGCTCGGCCAGGTGGCGGGTGCGGATACGCTCGGAGGCAAGGACCACGGCCTCGGCGCTGGTGAAGAAGGCGAAAAGGAGGAGGCTTATGGCGAGGGCGACGCAGTTGACAGCGAGGATTCCGCCCCCCAGGGACAGCGATTCCTGTTGAGGGAAGTCCAGGGCCGCCCCGAACGGGCCGCCTATGTACATTGCTAGAGGTTCAGCCCCTTTCCGAAGGGTCGCCGGTGGTCGCCTGAGGAAAGAACGAATCGGCGATGCCAGGCCGCCGACCCACTGTGATCATAGCACATAGCCCTCAGGTTTCAAAGAAGGGAGCCCTGTCTCACCTACTGGCTGCGAGGGGTGACGTTGGCCCGCACCCAGGCGACGATGTCATCGGTGGAGGCGCCAGGCCCGAAGATAGCCCGGAAGCCTATCTTCTGGAGGGCATCGACATCCTCCTGGGGGATAATGCCGCCAGCCAGAAGGATCACATCGTCCAGGCCGCGCTTCTTCATCTCCTTGACCACGCGGGGGAAGAGCTCCATGTGCGCTCCCGAGAGGATGGACAGCCCCACGAGGTCCACGTCCTCCTGGAGGGCCGCCTCGGCGACCATCTCCGGCGTCTGGCGGAGACCGGTGTAGACCACCTCCAGGCCGGCGTCGCGCAGCGCCCGCGCCACCACCTTGGCGCCGCGGTCGTGGCCGTCCAGGCCGGGCTTGGCAATGATGACCTTGATCTTACCCTTCGTCATGGCTACCTCGTTCGACAGCTCGTTGCCCTACCCGCCTGCCTCCAGCGCCTGCTTGAGCTTGGCCATCTCCTCCTCCACAAACTCCTCCAGCGTGGCCCGCGACATGATGAGCCGCTGCATGATCCAGGTGACCAGTCCGCCTATGACGGGCCAGGTCGGGCCGTAGAATATCATCTGGGTGATCTCGGTGCCGCCGTCCGCCAGCGGCCGGAAGCGATAGCCGCCGCCCATGAGGGCCACGGGCTTCATCTTCC
>CAZSHQ010000108.1:0-3396 GCA_964606995.1 uncultured Dehalococcoidia bacterium
CCAATCCGGCGGTGGGAAAGGCCACCGACCGGCTGGTGGAGCTGGGCGGCACGGCGATTCTTGCGGAGACCACCGAGATGATCGGCGCCCTGGGGCCGTTGCTCAAATTGGCGGAAAGCGAGCAGGTAGCCGCCAAGCTCAAGGCGAACGTGGAGCGGCAGGAGGCGCGGGCACAGGAGGTGCTGGGGCCTCTGGCCGGTGCCGTTATCGCACCGGGCAACGTCGAAGGGGGGCTCACCACCATTGCCGAGAAGAGCCTGGGCTGCATCGCCAAGGGCGGCAGTTCGCCCATCCGGGAGGTGGTGGACTACGGGGATCGACCAAGCAGGAAGGGTCTGGTGGTTATGGACACCCCCGGCTACGACATCGAGAGCCTGGCCGGCATGGCGGCGGCTGGGGCCCAGGCCATCCTGTTCACTACCGGCCGAGGCACTCCGGTGGGATTCCCCGCTGTGCCTGTAATCAAGATATCCTCCAACTCTGAGCTCTTTGAGGCCATGCCTGACGACATCGACCTCGACGCTGGAACCATACTGGCGGGTAAGAGCACGAGCCAGGTCGGTGAACAGATCCTGGGCCTCCTCCTGCGGGTCGCCCGCGGTGAGAAGACCAAGGCCGAGATCAATGGCCAGGCCGTGTTCGCCATCGCTCAAGAGGGCCCGGCCTTTTGACATCCTTGCTGATATGAAGATCGTTGTCGCCCCCCAAGAGTTCAAGGGCAGCCTCAGCGCCGTCCAGGCCGCTCAGGCCATGGCCGAGGGCCTGCGGCGGGCCCTGCCCGAGGCCGCATTGGAGCTGGTGCCCATGGCCGACGGCGGGCCGGGCACGGTGGAGGCGGTAGTCGCTGCTGCTGCGGACGGCCGGCGGATGACGGCGCCCGCTCATGACGCCCTGGGTCGCCCCCTGGAGGCCTCCTGGGGCATCATCGACGGCGCCACCGCCGTCATCGAGATGGCCGCCGCCTCCGGCCTGATTCTGCTGACTGAGGACGAGCGCGACCCCCGCATCGCCTCTACCTACGGCACGGGCGAGCTCGTCCGGGCCGCCCTGGACGCCGGCTGCCGTCGGATCATCGTCGGGATAGGGGGCAGCGCCACCAACGACGGCGGCGCTGGCATGGCTCAGGCCCTGGGCGCTCGTCTCGTGGACGACGCGGGGCAGGACCTGCCGCCCGGCGGCGCTGCCCTGGCTCGTCTGGGCCGTATCGACGTGTCAGGTCTTGACCCCCGCCTCGGGCAGTGCCGGGTGCTGGCCGCCAGCGACGTCTTCAACCCTCTGTGCGGGCCTCAGGGCGCATCCCTTGTCTACGGCCCTCAGAAAGGGGCGACGCCTGAGGTGGCCCAGGAGCTGGACGCGGCCCTGCGACACTACGCTCAGGTCATCGAGCGCGACCTGGGGGTGCGCGTGCTCGACCTGGCGGGGGCGGGGGCGGCGGGTGGCCTGGGGGCCGGGCTGGTGGCCTTTCTGAGGGCAGAACTCGTTCTAGGGGCGCAGCTTGTGGCCGAGGCCGTGGGGCTCAGGCAGAAGCTGGAGGGGGCCGACCTGGCGCTCACCGGCGAGGGGCGGCTGGATGCCCAGACCGGCTTCGGCAAGGCGCCCTTGGAGGTGGCCAGACTGGCGAAGGACTGCGGCCTGCCGGTGATAGCCATCGCCGGCTCCCTGGCGGAGGACTGCGGGCCAGCGCTGGGCGAGGCCTTCGATGCAGTGGTGGCCATCACGCCGCGGGCGATGTCGGTCGAGGAGGCCATGGCCCAGGCGGCGAAGCTGGTGGCCGATGCCGCCGAGGCAGTCGCTCGCCTGCTGCTGGTCGGCCGAGAACTGGACAAGCGCTAGGAGTTCGATGATGGCTTCTCTTCTAGAGGAATTCCAGCAGGTGGGGCGAGACCTGTACGCCGCTGGCCTCGTCTCCTCGCACGGGGGCAACATGAGCGTTCGCCAGGGCGAGGGCCTGATAATCACTAGCCACGGCAGCCGCCTCGGCCACCTGGCGCAGAGGGACCTGGTAGACGTGAGGCCGGGCATGGAGCCCAGGGTTGAGCCGTCCATGGACCTGACTCTCCACCAGGCTATCTACGCCGCCGCCAACGAGGCCGAGGCGGTCGTCCACGCTCATCCTCGCCATGCCATCGCCCTGTCGCTGGCGGGGAAGGAGATCCGGCCCCAGGACCTGGAGGGCCAGCACTATCTGGGCATCGTGCCAGTCGTCCCCAGGGGCGAGAACGTGGCCCAGGCTCTGGCCGATGCCCTGCGGCAGCACAGGGTAGTCGTGGTGGCCGGGCATGGAAGCTACGCTCGGGGCGAGAGCCTGTGGCAGGCCCTCCAGTGGACATCGGTGCTGGAGGAGAGCGCCGAGGTTCTGTGGCTGCTGCAGGCCCTTAGGCAGAAGGCATAGGCGGGGGCACCTCCTCGCGGGGCTGGAACAGGTTGAAGAAAACGAGGAAGATGAGCCCTCCGGATATGGCGGCCGGAACGATGGTTCCTGCCCAGGTGATGTCCCCAGCGCCCCGGTGATAGAAACAGCTAAGCACCACGACAACCTGCTCCACCAGCGCCAGCCAGAAGACCTGACGATGACGCTTGGGGTCGCGGGCGGCCCACAGGTAGATGATGGCGGGGATCACCATCGAGGCGCTGAAGGCCCGGCCAGCCAGGATGCCAGAAGCCTCATGCCCTTCCATATCGAAGAGGAAGCTACTGGACAGCACCTGGGCGACAATGCCCAGGATGGCCCAGATGGCCAGCAGGACGAGAACGATCCTGGGCTGGCGCAGCGTCTGTAGAATGCTAGCTTGAGGCGTGGTTGGTTGGACTTCCCCAGTCGATGCCATGGGCAACCTCCTTCTAGCCCAGATCTAGCTCCTCCAATCGCTCCTCATCGATCCCCATGTAGTGGCCGAGCTCGTGGAGCACAGTCTTGCGCACCTCCTCGACCATCTCCTCCCGACTGGAGCAGAGCCGCTCGTGGGTCTCTTGGTATATGACGATCTTGTCGGGCAGAGCCATGTTGTAATAGGCGCCGCGCTCGCTGAGGGGGACGCCCAGATAGAGCCCGAAGAGGGCATCACCGTAGCGACTGCCCGCCTGGTGGCGCTCCGCCAGGTTGGGGCGCCACTTGACCACGATATCCAGGTTGTCCAGCTGCTCTTGGAACTGGGCGGGTAGCTTGGCCAGGGCTTCGAGAACCAGCTTCTCGAACTCGTGCCGTCGCATCAGCCTACCGTGTTCTCTCCCACAGGCAGTGGTAGCCCTCGCCAGCGACGGCGTTGAGGACCTCTTGCTCCTCCTGCCGGACAAGCTCGTCCAGAATCTTCTGGCACTGCTCGTCCGCCTGAGGGAAGCCAGCGCTGGCCAGCCGCTGCACGATGCGATCCCAAACGCCGCAGGTGACCAGCTCCC
>CAZSHQ010000109.1:0-3359 GCA_964606995.1 uncultured Dehalococcoidia bacterium
AGGGAAGGCTGGTGCTCTTGGCGATGGCCTCGAAGTGGCGGAATAGCCCTTCCTGCGGGGGGCGATTGTAGTAAGGCACCGTCAGGAGGAGGGCATCCACGCCCACCTTCTCCGCCTCGCGGGAGAGCTCGATGCTCTCGGCGGTATTGTAGTTGCCGGTGCCGGCGACGACCACGCCGCGGCCGTCCGCAACCGCCTTCACCTCAGCGAATAGCTGTAGCTTCTCCTCGTGGGACAGGGTCGGCGTCTCGCCGGTGGTACCGCCTATCACCATGCCGTCGCTCCCGGAGTCGAGAAGGGCGCCGGCAAGGCGCTTGGCCTGTGCGTAGTCAACTTCCCCCTTATCATCGAAGGGGGTCACCATAGCCGTCAGCAGTCGTCCCAGTTCCGCCATCGCAAACCTCCCCTATATCAGGTTTCGCGCAATCAGTTCTTCGGCGATCTGGATGGAGTTGAGAGCCGCCCCCTTGCGCAGGTTGTCGGACACCACCCACATGGCGAAGCCGTTGGGATGGGAGACATCCTGGCGTAGGCGACCGACGAAGATGTCATCGCGGCCGGCCGCCGTCCAGGGCTGAGGGTAGAGGCTGATACTGGGCTCGTCCTGGACGGTGATTCCCGGCGCCTCGCGGAGGATGTCCCGTATATCGTCTGCAGGCATGGGGTGGCTCAGCTCCACATGTAGCGCCGCGCTATGGCCGACGAACACCGGCACCCGTACGCAGGTGGCTGAGACCAAAAGGTCGGGTTCGTGCATGATCTTGCGCGTCTCCTGAACTATCTTCCACTCTTCCTTGGTGTAGCCGTTGTCCATGAAGACATCGATCTCCGGCAGGAGGTTGAAGGCGATCTGATGGGGGTAGATGTGAGGCATGGCCTTATTGCCGTCCAGCACCGCTCGTGCCTGCTCTGTCAGCTCACTCACAGCGCGGGCGCCAGTGGCGGAGACCGGCTGGTAGGTATCGACGATGATGCGCTTGATGGGGTTGACCCGATGGATCGGCCAGAGGGCCAAGACCATGGGCGTTGTGGAGGAGTTGGGGATGGCAATAACGCCCCCGTGTTGCTCTAGGTCGTCGGCGTTTACTTCCGGCACCACCAGGGGCACATCGGGCTCCATTCGCCAGACGGGGCTGTCGTCAATGACCACCGCCCCCGCCTTGGCAGCCAGCGGCACTAAATTCCGCGATATCTCCGGCGTGGCCCCGAAGAAGGCGATATCCGCCCCCGTAAACGAGTCGTGGTTGGTCTCCTGCACCTCTATCTCTTGCTCCCCCACCTGCAATTTCTTCCCCGCCGACTGGGGGGAGGCCAGCAATCGCAGGGACTTGATGGGAAAGCGCCGCTGAAAGAGCAATCTGATGAGCTCCCGGCCCACCAGGCCGGTCGCCCCAACGATCGCTACACTCAGTTCCCTGGACATCGAACGCCCACCCCCGGCACTTAAAAAGATGGCCGCCCCCTTGCGGCCCGAACATCTTAGCCCATTGTCCCTCTGCCCGCAAGCCCCGCGACCGCCGATCTGAATCTAGAGGCGTCGCAGGTGGAAGGGGCTATCGATGATGCCCCACGCCGCCTCGTAGATTGCCTCGGACAGGCTGGGGTGGCCGTGCATGGTGTGCGCCAGGTCCTGAGCGGTTGCCCCCATTCGCAGCGCCAGCACGCACTCGCCGATGATGTCGGTGGCTCTGGGCCCCAGGATATGCACACCTAGCAGGCGGTCCGAGCCTTCCTCACAGATGAGCTTCACCAGCCCGAGCGGCTGCCCCAGGAGCTGAGCCCGCGCCAGCGCCGAGAAGGGGAAACGGCTCACTTTATAGGGAATGCCCTGGCCGCGCGCCTCCTCCTCGGGCAGGCCGACGCTGGCTATCTCCGGCATCGTGTACACGCAAGTAGGCACCGCTCGATAGTCGGCCTGCCGCCTGCCGCCCAGCGCATTCTCGGCGGCTATGATCCCCTGATAGGAGGCGACATAGGCTAGCATGTAGAGGCCTACTACATCGCCGGCGGCGTAGACGTTCTCCACACTGGTCTCCAGGCGCTCGCTCACCGCCACCGAGCCGTCCTCGAGAGCGACGCCCTCCTCTTCCAGGCCGTCGCTGCAGGGCCGGTGTCCCACCGCCATCAGCACCCTATCCGTCGCTATCTCGTGCTGCTCTGCGCCCAGGCCGAAAAGCAGTCGCAGCCGCTCGCCCTCGGCCCTGATCTCTTGAAGCGAAGCCTTGGTGTGGATAGTCACGCCCTGGCCGCGCAGAACCTGCTGGAAGCGCCGGGCGATCTCCTCGTCTACCGGCGGCAGGATGCGGGGCAGGACCTCAAGGATAGTCACGCGTGCCCCCAGGGCGGAGAAGATGGAGGCGAACTCGCAGCCCACCACGCCAGCGCCGACGACCACCAGACTCTCGGGCATTGCCTCAAGCTCTAGGATCTGGTCGCTGGTGAGGACGCCCGCCAGGTTCGACCCAGGGATGGCCAGCCGAGTTGGCGAGGAGCCCGTGGCGATGATTATCTTGCCAGCGGCCACAAGCTCATTCCCGACCTTGATGGAACCCGGGCTAACCAGGCGACCCTCGCCCCGGAACACAGCGATCTTCCGCCAGGCGATCAGCTTCTCCAGCTCCTCCGCCTGTTGGGCTACCGTTCGCTCCTTCCAGGCCATCACCGCCCCGAAGTCGACGGCCGCCTCCTTCACGACGATGCCCAGGGCGGAGGCATCCCTCGATTCCAGCAGGGCCTCGGCGCTGCGAAGGAGGGCCTTGGTGGGAATGCAGCCGCGATGGAGGCAGGCACCGCCCAGGCGATCCTTCTCCACCAGGGCCACCCGCGCCCCTAGCTGGGCGGCCCTGATGGCGGCCACGTAGCCGCCGGAGCCGCCGCCGATGATGGCGACGTCGAAGGGAACATTCTGAGTCACTGGCCTCGCTCCCCTGGAAATGCGCCGCTATGATAGCACAGGCGTCGAGTGGGGTGGCCTAGCGCGTACTATCCCCGGGTTGTAGCGACAGGGGGCTCGTTGAAGTGAGACCCTTCGCTTCGCTCAGGGTGACAGCGGCGGCTGGAGTCATTCTGAGCGCAGCGAAGAATCCCGGCGATAGAAGCAGGGTGTCTTGTCCCACAGAGCCCGAAGGCGAGAGATGGAGCCCGCTACCCGAAATGAGTCGCTCTGTGGTCTCTGCGGGCAACCCCGGTCTTCTTGGCGGCTCTGGCAACAGCCTTGGCGACGTTTCTCACCACCCTTTTGTCGAAGACGCTGGGGATAATGTAGTCTTCGTGAAGGTGGTTTTCCGGGACCATGTTGGCAATCGCCTGGGCAGCGGCCAGCTTCATATCCTCGTTGATTTCCCGTGCGCCTGAGTCCA
>CAZSHQ010000110.1:0-3278 GCA_964606995.1 uncultured Dehalococcoidia bacterium
CCTGCCGTTTAGCGCCTACCTCGTCATCATGATCGGGGCGAACATGGTTGTGTCACTGCCTCTCACCCCCACCAGCATCGGCGTGTACGAAGTCGCCCTCCTGGAGATCGTGGCCCTCTTCGGAGTCGACCGGACCCTGGCAGCTGGCTACGCCATCGGAACGCACGTCTTCATCTCGATCTGGATTGGCCTGACCGGCCTGATAGCCATCTGGATGCTGAATCTTCGACTTGAGGACGTCTTCTATCTGCGACGGAATACCCGACAACCTCCAGCAGCGACCGGCCACCCTTCCGATGTCGACAATGCCTCAACCTAGGGCAGATCGGCCTCGCTCCCGTTTGACGTTCGCCATAACATAAGCAATGAACTCAAGAGCCGGGCCGCTCCCAAAGGGGCCGCGGCCCAGAACGAGCGGCCCTTGCTATAATGAGACGGGTGAAGGGCATGGCCGAGCCAATTCAAGAACGGCAAGAGGTGTACCGCTTCCGCGCCTCTCTCATCCTCAGGTTCATCTGGGCGGTGCTTCGCGGCCGGACTCGCAACCTGGCGGCGGACGTGGAAGCGAGCCTCATGGCCGCCAGACCCAAGCCGCAGGCTCTCAACGACCAGCACATCCCGGCCGAAGGTCCCTTCGTTCTGGTGGCCAATCACTACGAGCGCCCGGGCCTGAAGGTATTTTGGGGCGGCATGCTGGCCTCTCACGCCGTGGCTCACAGGCGCACCAGCCAGAGATCGCTGCGCTGGCTGATGACCAGCGAATGGTACAACTTTCGCCTGGGGCCTCTCCCGGTGCCCGTTTGGGTGCTGCGCTGGCTGTTTCGACGCATCGCCCAGGTGTACGGACTGGTGATCGTTCCCCGCGCCGCCGAACGGGGCGTGGGCCGAGCAGCCGCCGTGCGCACCATTTTGAACGTGGTCCGTAACGGGAAGGAGGCCATCGGCCTGTTCCCTGAGGCGATAGGCACGGGGCACCTCATCGAGCCCATGCCGGGGGTGGGCTCGTTCCTTCTCTCCCTGAGCAACCGCGGCATACCCATGCTTCCCGTGGGCATCTTCGAGGAAGAAGGGAGGCTCGTCGCGTCCTTTGGCCCGCCCTTCTCGATCCAGGTAGCGCGCAGCGTGGAGAAAGGAGAGCGCGAGCGCCTGGCCAGCCAGCAGGTGATGGTAGCTATCGGCCGCCTGCTGCCGCGCGAACTGTGGGGCGTGTATGCGGCGGCCATCGAGGAAGGGCTGGCCCAGGAGAGGGCCGGTCGCTAGGTCGCAGTCCGCCAGATGGAGTGCCCCCTGAGGCCCGAGAGGGATCGTGGCTAACGACACTCAGGAACTACCCCGATTCAATAGGCTGGTCTATGCTTCCGGCAGCTTCGGGGGCAACGTCATCGGCCGCTCCAAGGATCTCTGGCTCATCTACTTCTACGCTCCTCCCGGCGATGCCGACATCGAGAAGCGTGTACCCATCCTAGTCCTCGGCGCTCTGTTCACGGCGGCTCGCCTCATCGAGGCCCTGGACGACCCCCTCATCGGCTGGTGGAGCGACCGCACTCGCTCCCGCTGGGGGCGACGCATCCCCTTCGTGGTGCTGGCCACGCCCTTCTACGCCGTGTTCTTCGTCCTCCTCTGGACGCCCCCCATCGCTGGCGAGAGCATGGTCAACGCCCTCTACTTCTTCCTCATGCTGGAGGCCTTCCACCTGTTCAGCACCTTATCCGGCGGCCCCTTCGAATCCCTCCTGCCGGAGATCGCCGTGACCTCCAAGGGTCGGGTGAGCATAGTGACCTGGCAGGTGTTCTTTGGCACGGTGGGGGCGGCCATCGCCCTGGTGGGCAGTGGGATCATACGAGACGCCTTCGGCTTCCAGGCGATGGCCATCAGCATGGCCGTCATGGGAATGGCTTCCCGCTACATCGCCCTGTCGGGCGCCTGGCGACATGTGCGCCTGGACGTGGAGCCCGCCCGGGTGAACCCGATCGAGGCGATTCGCTCCACTTTCACCAACAACCCGTTCCTCTTCTTCCTGCCTACCTTCATCCTGTTCAATATGGCCATATCGATGATGACCGCCGCCCTCCCGTTCTGGTCCGGCGCCGTGCTCCTGGGCGACTTCCCCAGCGACATCGCCAAAGTGGAGGCGGGAAACCCGGCCACTCTCCAACTGTTCGGATTGGAGTTTGGCGTGGCAGAGGGTACCATCGTCGCCGTGCTGATGGCCGCGGCCATCATTGTTGTTCTGCTTTGTCTTCCCCTGGTCTACCGAATGTCCTTACGCCGGGGCAAGGCCTGGGTCTACTCGACGGCCATGCTGATAGGAGGAGTCTATCTGCCGTTTATCGCCTTCATGGGCTTCCTGCCCGGCATCGACACGCTGCTCCAGGCGGTCTTCTTTGTGGCCCTGATGGGGCTGCCCATGGCGGCCGTCTTCACCTTCCCCAACGCCATCATGGCCGACATCATCGACTACGACGAGCTGAAGACGGGCATGCGACGGGAGGCTATCTACTACGGCACCCAGGCCACTCTGGAGAAGATAGCCTCGGCCCTCTTCCCCCTGATTCTGGCCTCTCTGCTCGTACTGGGGAGCACCGCCGACAACCCCCTGGGGGTGCGCTTGATAGGGCCGGTGGCCGGCCTATCGGCCCTCCTGGGGTTCCTGGCCTTCCGCGGCTACACCCTGCCGGACACCGTGACCGCGGATACGGTGAAGGTGCGCTGATAGCAAGGGGCCAGGAGAGGGGCCGCCCGCGATACTGCTACTGCGGCTCAGCGCTGCCTGGGGAGGCTGCTCATGGGCAGAGCGCCCAGGGCGGCGCGCCCCGAGGGGACGAGGGAGGCGGCCAGCAGCAGCTTTATGGCGTCGCCGAGGACGAACGGGTAGAGACCCAACTCGAAGACATTCTTGCCAGAAGTGAAGTGGGCGAGCCAGGAGAGCCCCCCAGCGTAGATGAGAGCCTGTCCCCCTAGCATGGCCAGGGCCAGCGTCCAGGGACGGCGGTCCCAACCCCGCTCGGCTAGAAAGCCCACCGCATAGGCGGCAGCGATGAAGCCCAGGAGATAGCCCCCCGTGGGGCCGGTGGCAATGTGCCAGCCGCCCATGCCGCCGGCGAAGACGGGCAAGCCCGCTGC
Organism: uncultured Dehalococcoidia bacterium; assembly: GCA_964606995.1. GTDB lineage: Bacteria > Chloroflexota > Dehalococcoidia > SM23-28-2 > SM23-28-2 > SM23-28-2. Next base: position 3,124 of record CAZSHQ010000110.1, read on the forward strand.
CCCCTGAGACCAGTAGGCAACCATGCTGGCTGCCCCCAGGCGACTGCCGAGAAGGGCCCCCACCAGGAGCACAGCGAAGGTCTGGCCGGTGATCGGCACCGGGGTGAAAGGCAGGTTGACCCGCGCCTGGGCGGCAAGGGCGGTGAAGGTGCTGG
>CAZSHQ010000111.1:0-3219 GCA_964606995.1 uncultured Dehalococcoidia bacterium
TCGCCGACGGCGGCGGCCGCCCCTCGGACATCGGCCTCCTGCGCCTCCTGGCCGACACCATGCGCTACTCCAACTGCGCCCACGGCCAGGCCGCCCCCACCGCCGTGATGAACAGCATCGAGGCCTTCCTGGACGAGTACCAGGAGCACATCGAGGGGAAGCGCTGCCCGGCCAAGGTTTGCCGCGGCCTCATCCGCTACGAGATCCTGGGCAAGAGCTATAATCTGCCCGAGGCGGCGGCCATCTGCCCCACGGCCGCCATCGTTCAGCGGGACGGCGACTACGCCATCGACCAGGGATTGTGCATCAAGTGCGGCGCCTGCCGCGAGCTAGCGCCGGCGGCGGTACAGGTGGTGGACGCGTTCGAGCGCGAGGCCGCCGACAGCCGTCCGACATGACTCCCTGACGACCGCACGGACAAGGCCGCCTCTGCTCCACCCCTGTCCATCAGGCGACGTCGTAGCGCGGTGCGCACCCTTCGTCGCCCACAACACTCCCCACGAAAAAAGCGACGAAATACGCCCCCGAAACGCTTGACATATGTCCGAGGGTTGCCTATAATGCTTCCCACCAAAGAGGGGGTGCGGCACAGTGGCGCGTTTGCGCTTTCCTTTGGTTTCGGATGCCGGGCCTACCGCGTGCAGGTGGAGCCCGGCGTTTTGCGTCTTGGAGGAGCGCTTAGGGATCAGGTAGGAGCGTAAGGAGAGGCCCCGGTGGCGGCCACCAGCGAGGCTATTGCTAAGGAATGCGGGCGCACACCCTAGCCTTTTGTATTCTCGCGGGAAGAGCATGCAAATGACAACCGGCCAAGGGTTAGAAGCCACTTAGAAAGGGGTGCGACGATGAAGAGGCTATCGGTAATTTTGCTGGCGCTGGCGATGATTGGCGCCGGTTTCCTGCTAGAGGGCAGTACCCTCGGTACACCGGCCAAGGCGCAGGCGGCTAATGTCTCGGTGACGGTGGGCGGTTTCGCCATTGCGGATAACGGACCCAACGACCTGAACCCTGCCATTGGAACTATCCGATTCGACAGTGGCGCTGCCGCTCCCGCCGGTTTTGCGCTCCCGGCTGGCTGCTCTGTTTCTTTAGTCAGAGGCACTGTGACCCTCGGTGGTGGCGGGGCGCTCGTGGGACTCCTCGGCGGCGCCGCCAACATCGTGAATCTAACGGATTTGTTTGCAGTCAAGTGGGCTGGAGCAGGAGGAGGGGCATTGGCGATATCGTTTAATCATACTTTTGCCGGCCCCCCCGCACCCGCTTTTGCGGCGGATGCCATTGTGGGAGAGCTGGATGATGCCATTCTACCCTGGTGGGTGGGTGCTGGGACCTCAGTCTCATGGCAGGCCTTTGTGGGCGTGGTCCCCATTGCCCCACCAGCGGGCCCCGTTGTTGTAGCGATACCCGCTGCCGTTCCCGGCCCCGTACCGGTCGCGGGAGCTCATGGCGTGATGGCTGTTCCACCGCCAGCCGGTCCTCCGTGGAATCTCCGGGGAGAGCTGTCTGTTACGCTGGCGGTCGTGGGCGATCTGTTGAGGCTACCGGGTAGTGCTGAAGTTGGTGTTGCCTATGAACTCCCTCCGGACATCGGCGGCATCCTCGAACTTGCCGTCGACGGCTCCGACGCCCCTCATAGCGCCGCTGCCGGCTCCGGCTCATCGGCTCCGCCCTACGCCGCCTTTGCGGGCGCCGCCACGGCCGCAGCCCTCGCCCTCGTGACCGGCGGCTGGTACGCGCGGAGGCGCCTGTCCTGAGCTTGCCGAAGGGCTGGATGCGCTAGGCCCCACGACTGTCTCCCATAGCGACGGCTATATGCGGCCGCGGGCATGGTTACGCCCGCGGCCGCCGCTGTATAATATCCCTCGAACAGCCTGGCCTCGAGCCCTGGGAGGAGCCGCCGGCCGATGACCACACCCTTGCGCCGTCAGTACCTGGAGATAAAGCGCCGCTTCCCCCAGGCCATCGTCTTCTTCCGCCTGGGCGACTTCTACGAGACCTTCGACCAGGACGCCGAGCTCGTCTCCCGCGAGCTGGAGATCGTCCTCACCTCCCGTCCCATCGGCAAGGGACAGCGGGTGCCCCTGGCGGGCATCCCCCACCACGCCCTCGATGGCTACCTGGCTAAACTAATCGCTAAAGGATACAAGGTCGCCATCTGCGAGCAGGTCAGCGACGCTGCGAAGGGGCGCACCCTCATGGAGCGCCAGGTGGTGCGGGTGGTCACCCCCGGCACGGTAGTCGAAGGCGATCTCCTCGACCAGCGGGCCAACAACTATCTGGCCGCCCTGGCGGTCGAAGGGGAGCGAGCGGGCATTGCCTACGTGGACGTGAGCACAGGCGAGTTCGCCGTCGCCCAGATTGACGCCGACCTGCTCCCTGCCGAGCTCGACCGCCTGCGCCCCGCCGAGCTGGTGCTCCCCGAAGGCCAAGAGCCACCTGAAGGCCTCCAGGCGGCCGTCAGCCACCTGGACGCCCACCGCTTCGACCCCGAGGAGGCCGCCGAGCTCCTTCTCGCCCATTTCGGTGCCGCCTCCCTGGATGCCTTCGGCTGCGCCGACCAGCCGCTGGCGGTGGCCGCCGCCGGCGCCGTCCTCGCTTACCTTCAGGACAACCAGCGAGCCGTCCTCGGCCACATCACCCGTCTCTCCACCTACAACGCCGGCGCCTTCATGACCCTCGATAGCCAGACCCGCCGCAACCTTGAGCTTTTCGCCAGCGTCCGCCAGGGCCCACGCACTGCCTCTCTCCTGTCCGCCATCGATCTCACCAAGACCTCGATGGGCGCTCGCCTCCTACGCCGCTGGCTAGGGCAGCCCTTGCTCGACATAAAAGAGCTAACCCAACGACAAGACAGGGTTCAGTTCTTCTTCGAGAGCGCCGTCCGCCGAGGCCAGGTGAGCGCCCTTCTGTCCAGGATGCCCGACCTGGAGCGCCTGCTGGGGCGCATCAGCGCTGGCCTGGCCTTGCCGCGAGAGGTGGTGAGCCTCCGCCGCGGCCTGGAGCTGGTGCCTTCGCTGCGTCAGGCCATCGCCGGCGATGGGGAAGAGGCAGCCGAAGCGAGCGAGCTACTGGCCCGCCTTCACCCCTGCCAGGAAACAGCCGCCCTCATCGAGCAGGCCATCGAGGATGAGCCCGCCGCTGGCTTCGAGGAGGGCGGAGTCATCCGCGCCGGCTTCTCGCCGGAGCTGGACAGCCTGCGCAGCGTGGCCCGCGACGCCCGCC
>CAZSHQ010000112.1:0-3180 GCA_964606995.1 uncultured Dehalococcoidia bacterium
GGGGCGCCGTCTTCCAGGGCATTGATCGTCTTGTGCTCAGCGCCGTGGTAGGCGAAGACGCGGCGGATGTCGGGCAGGAGACCGATGAGATAGAGATAGGCCAAGAGCACCCCCAGGCGGATTATGCCCTCCACCAACGCTGCCAAGCGCTCGTTATCCAGAGCGCTCTCCAGGCGGCCCATCGCCAGCACCGGTCCCACGAAGATGATGCCGATGACGAAAGCTAGCGCCAGCACCACCGTTCCCCATAGGACGGGCCGGCTGATCTCCTTCTCCTCTTCCCCCAGGGCCACGTTGGAGGAGAAAAGTAGGGCCCTAGTGCCCAGAGCCAGGGTCTCCCACAGGACGATGATGCCCCGCAGGAAGGGGATGCGCCGCAGGGGGCCGGTATACAGGCCGCCGAGGCTCTCCCGCCTCAAGGCGATGTCGCCCTCGGGGCGACGCACAGCCACCGCCACGAGGCGACGACCGCGCATCATCACCCCTTCTATAACCGCTTGGCCGCCGTAATAGAAAGAGTTGGCCAAAGGCAGGTCCTGTGTAGATGAACAAAAGGACGGGCGAAGACGCCCTAGGCCTCGGCTTGTGGTTCCTCTTCCGGTTCAGATTCGACGGAGGCTTGGGGCTCTTCCTCCGGTTCCGCTTCGGGCTGCGGCTCCTCTTCGCCTTCTGCCACGGCCTCGGCTTCGGCAACAGCCTCGGGCTCTTTCCCCTCCTGAAGGCCGTAGCGCTTGAGGAAGCGCTCCACGCGGCCAGCCGTGTCCACGATGCGGTGCTCGCCGGTGAAGAAAGGATGACACCGGCTGCATACCTCGACGTGCAGATGCGCCTTGGTCGAGCGAGTCTTGAACGTGTTGCCACAGGCGCAGACGACAGTCGCTTCTACGTATTCTGGATGGATATCAGGCTTCATGGGTGTCCTCAGTTGCTACTCGGGGCGTAAACGCTTACCTTCTTGCGTCCCTGCTTGTTGTAGGGCTCGAACTTGACCTGTCCCTCGATCAGCGCGTAGATGGTGAAGTCGCGCCCCAGGCCCACGTTCCTGCCTGGGTGGATGCGGGTACCCCGCTGGCGGACGATGATCGTCCCCGGCACCACTACCTGACCATCGTAACGCTTGACGCCCAGGCGCTTGGCCTTGCTGTCGCGCCCGTAGCGAGTGCTACCTCCGCCTTTCTTGTGTGCCATCCCTACTCACCTCTTTTTGTGCGACGTTTGGGCTTGGGCGCTGCCTTCTCTGCTGCTTTCTCAGCCTTGGTCGCCCTTCTCCTGTGTGGCTTGGCCGCCTCCTCCGGTGGAGGTGCGACCTCAGCGACGGCCTCGGGCGCGACCTCGGCGGTTGTCTCTGCTACAGCCTCCGCTTCGGCTTTGCCTTTTCTTGTGCGACGTTTAGGCTTGGGCGCTGCCTTCTCTGCTGCTTTTGCAGCCTTGGTCGCCCTTCTCCTGCGTGGCTTGGCCGCCTCCTCCGGTGGAGGTGCGACCTCAGCGACGGCCTCGGGCGCGACCTCGGCGGTTGTCTCTGCTACAGCCTCCGCTTCGGCTTTGCCTTTTCTTGTGCGACGTTTAGGCTTGGGCGCTGCCTTCTCTGCTGCTTTTGCAGCCTTGGTCGCCCTTCTCCTGCGTGGCTTGGCCGCCTCCTCCGGCGGAGGTGCGACCTCAGCGACGGCCTCGGGCGCGGCCTCCGCAGCCGCCTCCGCTGCAACTTCAGCCTTCACTTTAACCGCGGCCTTGGGCGGTCGCTTGGCCGGAGCCTTTCGCCGGCGGCGCTTGGCTGGTGCCTCGGCTACCGCCGCGGCCTCTGGCTCGCGGCCGCTGAGTATCTGGCGGATGGCCAGGCGGGTATAGGCCTGGCGATGACCGATCTTCCTGCGATAGCGGGTCTTGGCCTTGTACTTGAAGACCACGATCTTCTTCTCGCGGCCATGCTCCACCACTTCCGCTATCACCCTGGCTCCCGCCACCGTGGGCTGGCCGACAGTCACCTCTTCGCCATCGGCCACCAGCAGCACGTCGAGCAGCTCCACCGTATCGCCTATGGCCGCCGGCAGTCGCTCCACGTCCAAGAGCTGGTTCAGCTCCACCCTGTGCTGTTTGCCGCCCGTCCGCACTACCGCGTAGATTTCTTCCATACCTCCTGGAACAAACGCTCTGGCGATTCTAGCAAACCTAGCTTTGTCGGGTCAACCGCACCAAAACACGACGACCGCAGGGCCGCCGTGCAAAACAAGTAGGGGGCAGCCTGCCCAGACTGTAGCCGCGCCTACTCCCTTTTCATCTCCGGGTCTAGGCGAGAGCTGGTTTCGCTGCCCCAGGCGAGATCTGGCTTAGGGGGAGCGATAGTCGGCTCGGGGCGGGCCTCCTTCTTCTTGGCCTTCTTCGGCTCCTCCGGCTCCCCTTCTGGCTCCCTCTCGGCGGTGACCGGCTCTTCATCCACCGGAGCGTCGAAGAGGGTCGCCAGAGCCTCCCCCTCGATGGTCTCCACCTCTATGAGATGCTTGGCTATCTGATCCAGCTTGGCCCGCTTCTCGACCAGCACCTTACTGGCGCTCTGGTACGCCCCATCGACGATCCGTCGCACCTCTTCGTCGATCTCCTCCGCTACCTTCTCGCTGTAGTTCCGTTGCTCCGAAATCTCCCTGCCCAGGAACACCATCTCTTCTCGCCGCCCGAAGGTGCGCGGGCCTAGCCGTTCGCTCATGCCCCACTGGGTGACCATCTGGCGGGCGATTTTGGTGGCCCGCTCCAGGTCGTCCTGGGGTCCGGTAGTCATCTCGCCGAACACCAACTCCTCGGCCACCATGCCACCCAGAATGGCCGCCAGCGCGTCCTGGAACTGCGAGCGCGTCCACAGGTTGCGGTCCTCCGCTGGCATGAACCGAGTGAAGCCGCCCGTCATGCCGCGGGGGACGATCGTGATCTTGTACACGGGGTCCGCGTTGGGCAGGATGTGAGCCACCAGAGCGTGTCCCGCCTCGTGATAGGCGATGGTCTCCTTCTCTCTGGGGCTTATGACCCTGCTCTTGCGCTCCGGCCCGGCGATCACCCGGTCTACCGCCTCGTCAAATTCGGCCATGGTGATCTTCTTCTTATTGCGTCGGGCGGTGAGGATGGCCGCCTCATTCACTAGGTTGGCCAGATCAGCGCCTGAGAAGCCTGGCGTCTGCTTGGCCATCACCTCTA
>CAZSHQ010000113.1:0-3073 GCA_964606995.1 uncultured Dehalococcoidia bacterium
ACATCCGCCTGCTGGTGGCCAGCGGCGCCGCTGGCGGCATTTCCGCTACCTTCAATGCCCCTATTGCCGGCGTGTTTTTCGCCCTGGAGGTCATCCTTCGTCGCTTCAACGTGCGGAACTTTAGCGTTGTCGTGTTGAGCTCAGTGGTAGCGGATGCCCTCGCCCACACCTTCCTGGGAGACGACCCCGCCTTTGTTATCCCTCCTCACGCCCTGGAGAGCAACCTTGAATTCCCACTCTACGCCCTCTTGGGCCTTTTTGCCGCCCTGGCTGGACTTGCATTTATCACTATCCTCTATAGAACTGAGGACATGTTCGACGCCCTGCATCTGCCAGCGATGGTCAAACCAGCCATTGGCGGCCTAGGGGTGGGTGTTCTCGGCCTCTGGTTCGCCGATCTGTTCGGCGTCGGCTACGGCGGCGGCCCAAGCGCTAACGCCATCACCAGCGCCCTGACAGGCGAGAGGGCCCTGGAAGTCCTCATCGCCCTGGCAGGACTGAAGATCCTGGCCACCTCCCTTACCATTGGCAGCGGCGGCAGTGGCGGCGTCTTCGCCCCTTCTCTGTTCATCGGGGCCATGCTGGGCTCTGCCTATGGCGATGTCGCCCATGATCTATTCCCCGACTTCACTGCCCCATCCGGAGCCTACGCCCTGGTAGGTATGGCAGCAGTCTTCGCCGCCGCTGCCCGCGCACCCATTACCTCCATCCTCATTCTCTTCGAGATGACCCGCGACTACAGCATCATGCTCCCTCTTATGATGGCCGTGGCCGTCAGTACAGTGGTGGCCCAGCTCATAAGACGCGACACCATCTACACCCTAAAGCTACGGCGGCGCGGCGTGGAGATTGAGGAAGGGCGGGAAGCACCGCTGCTACAGACAATCACGGTGGGGCAAGCCATGGCCCGCAACTTCGATGTGGTGTCGGCCGACACGGGCGTAGCAGAGCTGCTGGAGGGCATTTCCGCCGATGGCCAGCCGAGACCATTTCCCGTTCTTGACCACGACAGGAAGCTCGTAGGCATTCTCACGCCCTCCGATATTGAGCGCGTCCTGGATAAGGATCTCTCGGCTTTGACAGTTCAGGACATCGCTGCCAAGAACCCTGTCACTATTTTCCCCGACCAAACCCTTGAGGAGGCCGTGAGGCGGATGGGTAGCCAAGGCCTGCGCCAGCTACCAGTGGTCAGCCGCCACGACCCCTCCGTATTGCTGGGCCTCCTGCGCCACAGCGACGTTATCAACGCTTCAGGCCGCGCTCTAGCCACCCGCGCCCGGCCTGCTCAACCTGTCCCTACTCCCGCCCAGGTAGAGCTCTACGGCACCGAAGAAATGGAGTTCAAGGTGATCAAGCGTTCCCCCCTTGCAGGCAAGCGCATTCGAGACATAGACTTGCCCACGGACAGCATCATCGTCTCTATCGTCCGCGGCGACGCCCCTATCATCCCCCGCGGTGAGGTCTCTCTGGAGCCAGGCGATCGCGTTGTCCTCATTGCCCTGCCGTCAGCCATCCCGGAGCTATGGGAACGTTTCGGCTATCATCGCCGCCGACGGCGGTGAGCCATAGTGCAAAGGCCCCCATGGCGGAGGCGGCCAAGGCGGTGTAGGCCGCCAGTATCAATCGCCCTCTCTTGTCGATGCCTCCGCGCTTTCTCTAGCTTGCCTGATCGCCTCGAAAGCACGCTCTATGAGTTCCAGGACGGCAGCCTTTTCTTCGGAGAACTTGTACCCTTCCCAACCCTGCCTGAATATCGGCGGATTGGCGTGGTGGTCGAAACACACCCTGGAGGTCACGTCCAGACCCTCGATCAGGGCGCCGATCTCTGCCAGAACCTCGTAGCGCGATAACGGTTCGAACTCCCCTGCGGCATACTCGTCCCATAGAGGAGTGCCAGGGACGAGCATAAGGGACCGCACCCTGATGTAGTGAGGATCGATGGCATTCAGCACCCTCGCCGTTCCCTGCACGTGCTGTCGCGACGCGCCCTTGCCTCCTAGGCCAGGCATCACATATTCCGACAGCTCAAATCCCGCTTCCTTGGCTTTCCTGCCCGCTTCCATCATCTCGGCCGCGGTTGCGCCCTTCTTCACCCGCCTCAGCACTTCATCGTCGCCAGTCTCCAGGCCCAGGTGCAACCTGGTGAGGCCCACCTCTCTCAATCGCCTCAGGTCCTCTGGATTCTTACTCAGAACGGTCTTCGCCCGCCCGTAGGACGTGACCCGCTCTAGCGATGGAAACGCTTGATACAAGTAGCGAACTATCTGAATCAAGTCCTCTGTCTTGATCACGATGGCGTTGGAGTCTGCCACGAACGCCGTCGTCGGCTCGCCCTGGTATCCCTGGAGATGCAGATGGTCTACGCTGGCCCTTAGCTCGTCTATGTCTTCTCTTACCTCAGCGACGGAGCGGATGGTGTTCTTGCGGGGGAAGCCCTTGTAGACCGGGCAGAACGTGCAGTAGTTCCAGGGGCAACCCCTCATGACCCTTATGAGCAGAGAGTAGGCCTCGCTAGGGGGCCTAATGGGCGGCAATTCATATGGCACGGTACTGCATTCTCCCCTCAGTTCATTCTAGAGCACCTTTCCACGAAGAGCACCCCCGAAGCGACTGCTGGATGCTGGCCACCGCCACGAGTTGGAAGATTTAGTGAGAATTCGTCGCATTTTCGGGGAGATTTCCTGGAAATTTGTCGCCTTCCCCCTACCGAGATCGCTTTGCCAGTGATAGGCTGATACTAGAAGCACGTTAGGGCAAAGGCCCCCTGCGTGCGCAAGAGGCGGAATTCCTTTGAGATCATATCCCATCAATCTGGTCGGTCTGGAAAACAGACTCTGCGTCGTGGTGGGAGGGGGCGAGGTCGCGCAGCGCAAGGTAGAGTCCCTTTTGGAAGCGGGCGCAGAGCGAGTAGTGGTGATCAGCCCTCGCCTGACTAAAAAGCTAAGGGCACTCTTGCAAGCGAACCGGATCGAACACCGCCCTCGAGGTTACCAACAGGGAGACCTGGAGGGCGCTTTTGTTGTCATCGCGGCAACGGACGACCCAGACGTGAACAGGGAAGTGTGGCAGGAGG
>CAZSHQ010000114.1:0-3072 GCA_964606995.1 uncultured Dehalococcoidia bacterium
CAGGCGAATAGCCGAGCTCTACTGCCGCGGCCAAACCCTGGTGGCCGGCATGCCAACGTGGCGCAAGCCCTTCCGCGACCTTCTGGAGAGCGTCCAACGCCTGGCAGTGGCGGGACGGTGAACAATGAGGGAGATCGTCGTACTTAGCGGCAAGGGAGGGACGGGGAAGACCATCGTGGTCGCCTCATTAGCGGCGCTGGCGGACAACAAGGTCCTCTGCGACTGCGATGTCGATGCCGCCAACCTCCACCTCGTGCTCCGGCCCACAGTGCAGGAGACACACGAGTTCTGGGGCCCGAAGGTGGCCGTTATCGACCCGGAGGCGTGTACTGGTTGCGGTCTCTGCCTCGAGGCCTGCCGCTTCGACGCTATCGACGAGTTCCAGGTGGACCCCCTTGCCTGCGAGGGCTGCGGCTTCTGCCTCCACGTCTGCCCGGAGGAAGCGGTGACGATGGTCGACACCCTCGCCGGCCACTGGTACGTCTCCGATACGCGCTACGGGCCGTTGGTTCACGCTCGCCTGGGTGCCGGGCAGGAGAACTCGGGCAAGCTGGTCACGGCAGTAAGACAGAAGGCCAGGAGCATCGCCAAGGACGAGGGCGCGGCCTACATTCTCAGCGACGGGCCGCCAGGGATCGGCTGCCCTGTGATCTCCTCCCTCTCCGGCGCCGAGCTAGCCCTCATCGTCACCGAGCCCAGCCTCAGCGCCATCCATGACCTGGAACGAGTGCTGGCTGTGTGCCGCCATTTTGGTGTGAGGGCGCTGGTGTGCATAAACAAATACGACCTCGATGAAGGCAACTCGCGGCACATCGAGGACTACTGCCGCCAGGCGGGCATAGACGTGGGTGCCAAGATTCCCTTCGATACGGTGGTCAGCGATGCCATCGCCCAGGGGGTGCCGGTGGTGGAGTTCGGCGACGGCCTGGTATCGCAGCGAATGGAGGAGCTCTGGAGAGTGGTGGCCGCTCGCTGGTGAGGCGGCCCGTTGTCAACGAAGGTCCGAGTTGTTGAGCTCGGAGGGACAGAATGCCGATCTATGACTACAGGTGTCGCCAATGCGGCGAGGTGTGCGAGGTCTTCCTGCGTGGCCAAGACGAAAAGCCGGGCAAGTGCCCCAACTGTGGCAGCGAAGGCCTGGAAAGGCTAGTTTCTACGTTTAGCGTGCTGGGGGGCAGGACTAGCGATGGCACCACTTGCTGCGGCAGAGACACTCCCTGCGAAAGCCCCCCCTGCTCCGCAGACGACGTCTGCCGCAGGTGGTAGACGGGGGACCGGCGAGTGAGGGCCGCGACCTGAAAGGATGGGAGCAGCGGAATGAAGATCGCAGTTGTATCCGAGGACGAAGTTAACATCAGCCAGCACTTCGGTAGAGCACCCTACTATGTGGTGCTCACGGTCGAAGAGAAGAAGATCGTCGACAGCGAGACGCGCTCCAAGGCCGGCCACCGCACATTCGCCGCTCAGGGGCACGCCAGGCTGGCCCCCGGCGAGAGGCACGGCTATGACGCTGGCTCCCAGGCCAAGCATCAGAGTATGGCGGAGGACATCGCTGACTGCGAGGTGCTTATTGTCGGCGGCATGGGCTGGGGAGCGTACGAGAGCCTCAAGGGCTACGGCATTCGGCCCGTCATCACCGACGTGGGCGACATCCGCGAGGCCGTTCTGCGATACCTGGAGGGCAACCTGCCCGACCTTATGGAGCGTCTGGACTGACCCCTTACCGGCGCTCGCCGAGCGAAAGCCAAGGGGGCCGGAAACGAAACCTCATGGAGTAATGGAATGAGCTCGATTCTCTACGGCCCTGTCCCGTCCTGGCGACTGGGAAGATCGCTGGGCGTCGATCTGTTGCCTGCCGGCGGGAAGACCTGCTCCCTCGATTGCATCTACTGCCAGTTGGGCAGGACAGCACGGCGGCTGACGGTACGAGCCGAGTTCGTCGCTCTGAGCGTTCTGGCGCGGGAGCTGGAGGCAGCGAGGAAGGTAGCGGCTGACTACGTTACCTTCTCAGGAATGGGCGAACCCACCCTGGCCAGCAACCTGGGGGACGCCCTACGATTGGCTCGGGATGTGCTAGGTCTGCCTAGCGCGGTCTTGACGAACTCTTCGCTCATGGCACGGGAAGATGTGCGGCGGGACCTGGCCTGTGCCGACGTGGTCGTTGCCAAGCTGGACGCCCCCGATGAGCAACTGTTCCGGCGGATCAACAGGCCGGTGGCCCGCTTCTCCCTGGCGGAGATCGTGGAGGCCATCGAGCTCTTCAGGGCAACGTACAAGGGAAAGCTGGCGCTCCAGATCATGTTCGTTGAGGCCAACCGAGAGGCCGCAGGCAGATTGGCCGCCATCGCCAGCAGATTGTCCCCCGATGAGGTGCAGATCAACACTCCGCTACGCCCCTGCCCGGTCAAGCCTTTGACGGCGGACGAGATGGCTGCGATACGGGAGGAGTTCGGCAGGCTTCCGAATGTGGTCACCGTCTACGACGCCGCCAGGCCCGAAGTGACGCCTATCAATGTCGAAGAGACGCGGCGGCGGCGGCCGGAGCTGTAGGCGAGTGCCTCCAGCCCTAGCGTGACCCTGGCCTGGCTCTGCGGCCAGGCATAGTGACCAGAAGCTTGTTACTCATGCCAGACGCCGACAAATGGGTTGTCCGCTCTGATAGCTCCCAGACGGGGCTTGACCCTTAGCGCCCGCTTGCCTAGGATATTATGGGCATACGTCCATAAGTCTGAACCTGAATACGCGGGCCAGACTGACGAAGCAGCGTCTATGTGAAAGGCTTAGCCATGGATGAAGTTGAGGCAAGAAGGAACGGATTTGAGCCAATCATAGTGGGATTCTTCTGCAACTGGTGCTCCTACGCGGGGGCCGATGTAGCAGGCACAGCGCGAATGAAGTACCCGCCGAACCTGAGGGTAGTCAGGGTGATGTGCTCTGGCAGAGTAGACGAACGGCTCGTGCTGAAGGCGTTTGCATTAGGCGCAGACGGCGTCCTAGTCTGCGGCTGTCACCCGGGAGACTGCCATTACCAGAAAGGCAATCTGAGCGCCCGGAGGAGGGTTATGGGCTGGA
>CAZSHQ010000115.1:0-3072 GCA_964606995.1 uncultured Dehalococcoidia bacterium
TCCACCTTCAGCAGGGAAACAGCCTGGCCGATCTGGGCCTGCGGCCCGTTTCGGCGCACAACAACGGAGCTTCCATCCGGCGACCAAACCGGCTTGCCCAGCACGTCCAGATCGCTGGCCAACAGGCGTGTCTTGCCGCTACCCACATCCAGCAGCCAGGCCTGGCCATCCAGGGCCGGGTCTCCGTCAGCCGCAGGCAGCACCAGGTAGGCGATACGCTCGCCGTCGGGCGAAAGGCTGGCCGATATGCCCACGCCGGGGGTGTGCTCCACCTCAGCCACCTTCGCCCGCGTTCGGGGCTCGGCCGCCGCCGCCAGCCAGACGATGTCGGCCTCGCTGCCGAACTCCTTGTACACCAGCCGCAGCCCTTCCTCGGGTACGCCAGTGGGCAGCGGCGTGCCGGTGGGCGTCGGGCTGACCTCCCCTTCCCCGTTGCAGCCGCCCATGACAAGCACCGCCAGCACAATCAGCGCCAAGAAGACAATTAGACTTCGCACGACCCTTACTCCTCACTCCCCGACACCGAGGTCTCAGCCTCCCCTAGAACAGTGCGCACCCGCCGATATATGTACCAGGCCACCAGTGCTGTCAGGACTATCAGGATGGGTATATCCGCTGGACGCATCCACTCCCTGATCCGCTCCCAGTTCTCGCCCAAGAGGTAGCCCGCCCAGGCCAGCCCCAGCGACCAGGGGAAGGACCCGACGAAGGTCAGGATGGTGAACCGCCAGATGTTCATGCGGGCGATCCCCGCCGGCAGGCTGATGAAGGTGCGTACTACCGGCAGCACCCGCGAGATGAGCACCGCCCGATCGCCGTAGCGGGCGAACCAGCGCTCGGCCTGCTCCACTTCGTGGCGGGAGATGAGCAGATAGCGCCCGTAGCGCAGAAGGAGCGGCCGACCGCCCCAGGCCCCCACGGCGTAGGCCATCAGAGAGCCAATCAGGTTGCCCAGGGCGCCGCAAAAAGCAGCGAGGAACAGCCACTGAACCCCCAGCCCGCGGTCGTCCACCAGAAACCAGCCGGCCAGGGGCATGATGATCTCGCTGGGGAGAGGGATGCAGGCGCTCTCGATGGCCATCAGGGCGATGACCCCTGGCCACTCGATGAGGTCGTAGACGTACTCGACGAAGTCTAGTAGTAGCTCTTCGATCTCCCTCCACCACCTTGCCGGGCTTCCACCACCAGCAAGAGCAGGCTACGTTGAGACCGGGGCTTCGTCCATTCGCCTGAGTTTAGCAGCAGGTTCCAATAGGTGTCAACGTTTGCCCGCTGCTGCTGCGAATTGCACGATCGTCTGTCGGTGCCGCTTGTTTGGCTCCGCTAAAGCTCTAGAGCAGACACAGCAGGACGAGGATCCGCCGGGGTCTGGGGAAGAACCTGATGGAGGGGGGAGTTAGAGGGCTAGTCGACCAGCGTGACCACACCCGATCCGTCAGCTATGCGGCGGAACACCTGCTCAGGGCTTATCTTCTCCTCAAGGAAAGCACAGTAGGCCTTGAATAGCTCCGGCGTTGAGACAAGGGCGATGCTATGATTCTCCGCGGTGGTCTGGACGTTGTCCGGGAAGATTGACTTGTCCGGGGTGCCGCGTTCCTGGGGCGGTAGGCCGATCCAGGCGTTGCCGACCAGCACGCCCTTAACGCCCTGGCCCACGTCGTGCAAGTAGTTGCCCTGGTCCTTGATCAGCTGGGACAGATCACGCCCGGCTATGCTCTTTCCGGTGCCGGTCACCTCGACGAGAACCTTCTCGTCACCCCAGACAAGCATGAACTCATCGGATACTGGGCTGTCGACCGTGCTTATGCCTATCGCCTCAAAGGTTTTGCGGGCGATCTCCTGAAGCGGGGGGCCCTTCTCGTACAGCAGCCGCTTGAACTCGTCGGCTGCCGCCTGCGCCTCAACGGCCTCGTGGTGCTTGCGCTGGGCGTCCTCCAGCGCCTTTGTTGCGTCCGCCAACGCAGCTGTGCGAGCCTGGTCGCCTGGCATCTCGATGGCTCCAGCCCAGTCCGGCGGAACGGCTCGAGCCAGCACGCCGCAGAAATCCTCTAGAAGGATGCGCAAACCCTCGTCGGCCGACACCTCCGTCGGGGCAGGCAGTAGGGCAATCTGGCCAGTCCGCACGCTCAACGCGGCGGCTTTGGCGATGGGTGGGGGAACCCCCGACGGTTGCAGTTCAAATACCACGCGGAGCGCAACGGGTTCCTGTTGCCGGTTGACCGCAATGGGATCGGCGCGCGCGGAGACATGCCAGTCGCGTCTGGCCGCCTCGCTTAAGTCGGCCTCCATCGTGGCGTGGTCCACCGGCGCAAAGGACCGCTGCCAGGAATGCACGTGAGCCAGGTACCGACCGAACGCCTGATCGCGGATCTCAAGCGTCTCGCCCTCCTCGTCGTGAAAGGCCACCGTGACCGGCAGCCAGGGCAGGGTCTCCACCTCATGTACGTACGGGTCCCGCTTGAGCTCGATGAATTCACGCCCTGGGAGGATGGCGTACACTGAGCCGCCCGAGGTCAGCAGCGCGCGAAGGAGCTCGGCCACCCTGTCGGTTCTCCAGCGAAGACCCTCGTATGGCCCCTCCCAGCGGCCAGACTTCATCCCTCGTCGGTCGAGAGCGGCGAGACGCGGGACCAGACTAGGGCCATTGACCAGGACGATGTCGAAGTCAGCCAAGTTGGGAACGTTCGGGTCGGACCAGTCGTAGCAGGGGACCCCTGCGAAGCCCCCGCCGCCGACGACAAGTATCCTCGCGGGCCGATTAGCTGACTCGTTACCCATTCCGATCAAACCCTCGTTCCGACGGCGACGCCGTGCCTGGCCAGGACCGGCCGCAGGTACTGGCCGGTGAAGCTGGCATCCACCTGAGCGACCTCCTCGGGCGTGCCCTCACTTGGGCCAGCTCTGCGCCACTACGAACCACGTGATGGCGTTGGCCACCAGCACTCCCTCATCCTACTCGCAGCCGCGAGGGCGAGCAAGGGGAAAGCCGACATGCAAGACAACCAGGCCCACCTCGCTTGACGCCAACCCGCCACATAGTATGATTCGAGCCAAGGGTTCGGGAAACGATGC
>CAZSHQ010000116.1:0-3027 GCA_964606995.1 uncultured Dehalococcoidia bacterium
TGGTGGGCATCAAAGAGATGACCAAACTACCCGGCGCCTTGTACCTGGTCGACCCTTTCAAGGAGAGCATCGCCGTGGCCGAGGCCGTCCGCATGGACACACCCATCGTGGCCATGGTGGACACTAACTGCAACCCTGACGAGATCGACTACCCCATCCCGTCCAACGACGATGCCATTCGGGCCATCAAGCTTGTGACCGGCCGCATAGCCGGCGCCATCCTGGAGGGCCTAGCCGCCCGCGAGTACGCTGCCAAGGAGGCCCTGGAGGCGGTGGACGTCGGAGCCTTCCAGGAGACGGGCTACGTGGCCTCTCCCGACGAGCCTGCACCCGAATACGTCGGCCAGGGGGAGGAGAAGCCGCCGCCCACATACGTGGCCGAGCCCGAAGAGCAGAAGCCCGAAGCGGTGGCCGAACCGCAGGAGCCACAGCCCGAAGAGATAGCTGAAGGGGAAGCTGAACCACCGCCCGAATCAGACGAGCAGCAGGAACAAGAAGTAGCCAGCGAATAGCACAACAGGCCTGAGGCAAGATATGATGGCTGTTTCCGCGGAGACCGTCAAGAAATTGCGCGATCTCACTGGCGCCGGGATGTTGGATTGCAAGAAGGCCCTGGAGGAAACCGGGGGAGAGTTGGAGAAGGCCAAAGAGATCCTGCGTCAGCGGGGCGTTGCTATAGCCGAAAAGAAGGCCGCCCAAGAGACGCGGCAGGGCTTGGTGGAGGCCTACATCCACCCTGACGGCCGCCTGGGCGCGCTGGTGGAACTGAATTGTCAGACCGACTTTGTGGCCCGCACCGACGGGTTCCAGGCTTTGGCCCACGACCTAGCGATGCAGGTGGCAGCCACCGACCCCCAGCACATCGCCCCAGAGGAACTGCCAGCAGGCAGCGACGGTAACCCTGAGGAACTCTGTTTGCTGGCCCAGCCCTTCATCAGAGACCCCAGCCACACTATTCAAGACCTAATCAACGACACGATAGCCAAGACCGGCGAAAATATCAGAGTGCGCCGTTTTGCCCGCTTCCACTTAGGGCGCTAAAGGCAGGTGGCCCGTGGCCACGGCACCTTACAACCGCATCCTCCTGAAGCTCAGCGGTGAAGCCCTCATGGGTGACCAGAGTTACGGCATAGACTCCGACACCCTGGACCTCATCGCTGATGAGATCAAGAATGTGCTGGACATGGGCGTCGAGGCAGCGGTTGTGGTAGGCGGCGGCAACGTCTTTCGCGGCTCCGATGCCAGCGCCGCTGGTATGGATCGGGCGACCGCCGACTACGCCGGCATGCTGGCTACCGTCATCAACGCCTTGGCTCTCCAGGATGCCCTGGAGAGAAGAGGCCTCACCGTGCGTACCCAGTCGGCTATCATTGTTCAGGCGGTGGCCGAATCCTATATTCGCCGCCGGGCCATTCGCCACCTGGAGAAGGGGCGGGTGGTTATCTTCGCCGCTGGCACTGGCAATCCCTACATGACTACCGACACAGCGGCCGCCCTGCGAGCAGTCGAGATCGATGCAGACGTTCTACTTATGGCCAAGAACAAGGTGGATGGCGTCTACGATGCCGACCCCAGCAAGGTTGCCAGCGCCCGCCGCTTCCAAACGCTCAGCTACATGGAAGCCCTCAGCCGTCGTCTGGAGGTCATGGATAGCACCGCCCTTTCCCTGTGCATGGACAATAACCTTCCCATCATCGTTTTTGACCTGCGAGCGCCCAATAGCATCGCGCGGGCGGCCTGCGGCGAGAAGATAGGCACCCTGGTGGCCCAACACGAATCCGCCCTAGCAGCGGGAGGTGAGCCATGATAGACGATGTCCTGGCAGATGCCAAAGACCGGATGGGCAAAGCGGTAGAGGCCCTGCGCAAGGAGTTGGCCACCATTCGCACCGGCCGCGCTCATCCAGGCCTGATAGAGCACCTACGGGTGGACTATTACGGTGCTCCCACTCCCCTGAATCAACTGGCCACCATCAGCGTGCCGGAGCCTCGCCTCCTCGCCATCCAGCCCTGGGACCGCCAGAGCTTGGGGGCCATCGAAAAGGCCATCCACAAGGCAGACCTGGGGCTCAATCCCATCAATGATGGCAATATCATCCGCCTGGTGATCCCTCAGCTCACCGAGGAGAGGCGCAAGGAGCTAGCCAAGGTGGTGCGCAAGAAGGTGGAGGAAGGACGGGTGGCCGTCCGCAACGTGCGCCGTGACTGCCACGACGAGCTGCGACGCCTGCAGAGAGAGAAGGAGATCTCCGAGGACGCCCAGTATGGAGCTCAGGACGAGCTCCAGAAGCTGACCGACGGCTTCATCCAGGAGATCGAGCGGGTGGGCGAGGAGAAGGAGGCGGAGCTGCTGGCGGTCTAGAGGGCTCAGGCAGCGCCTGCGGAGAAAGCAGAATCAAGGTTATGGCTGTGCAACCCGTCCAAAAGGCAGATCCCCTTCTCTTGAGCTGTGTGCCAAACCACGTGGCCATCATCATGGACGGCAATGGCCGCTGGGCTCGCCAGCGAGGCTTGTCCCGCATGGCCGGCCATCGCGCTGGCACCGAGAACATCCGCCAGGTCATCGAGCGCTTTGCCGACTACGGCGTCAAGTACCTCACCCTCTACGCCTTCTCCACCGAGAACTGGAATCGGCCGCGCCCGGAAGTCCAGGGCCTCATGCGCATTCTCAGCCGGGTCATCAAGCGGGAGGCCAGGCATTTCCACGAGAACGGCATCCGCCTCATCCACCTGGGTCGCCTGGACGGCCTCTCGTCCAAGCTCCAGCAGCAGGTTCTTGATGTTATCGAACTCACGAAGGACAACGACCGCATGACGGTGTGCATCGCTTTCAACTACGGCGGCCGGGCGGAGATCCTGGACGCTGCCCGCCGCCTGATGACCAACGGCCTGTCCCCCGATGAAGTCGAGGAGGGGGTGTTCTCCTCCTACCTGTACACCGCCGACATCCCCGACCCTGATCTGATCATCCGGACGGCGGGCGAGATGCGCCTGTCCAATTTCCTCCTCTGGCAGGGGGCTTACGCCG
>CAZSHQ010000117.1:0-3026 GCA_964606995.1 uncultured Dehalococcoidia bacterium
GGCCGAAGCGGAAGCGAGCGCTGCTGCGCAAGTTCGGGTCGGTGCAGCGCATCCGCCAGGCTTCGCTGGACGACATCGCCGCCACGCCCGGCTTCACGCGAGCGCTGGCGGAAAAGGTGCGGGAGTATCTTTAGACAGAGGACGGAGGTAGTATCCCCATGCGCCGAATCGCGCTCTCTGCCCTGACGCTCAGTCTGGCAGTCGCCTTCGCTGCCTGCGGTGGCCAGGAAGAAGGCCAGGTCACCCCCACGCCAGCGGGAACGCCTGCGGCGACGCCTGCCCTGACCCAGACGGCCACCCCCAGCGAAATTCCGCTGGCTGTACAGGAATACTGGTCTGGGGTCGAACAACTCATCAGGAGCCTCGTGCCTGAGGCGTCCAGCTTCAGTTTTCGCGTCTCGCAACTCAGCCGCGCCGAGGGGCCCATGGTCGAGGTCGTGCTCCTGGCCGCCTTCCCGGACGGCTCCCAGCCCAGGCTACACATCCTCAGGGACCCCAATCCGGCAGCGACCCCCTTTTCCACCCTCCAGGGCTTCGACGTCTATAAGGCCGAAGATACTCTCTGGGCCAGGCTGGACGAAGGGGAACCGCCGCTGTGGGCGGGCACCGCCACCAATGAGGGACTAGGGTCGTACCTGGACTTCTACGTCTCGGGGGAGCCGGCCCTGGCGAACGAGCACTTCTGGAACGCTTTCTCCTATGCCGCACAGCGGATCGCCCAAGGGCTAGGCGATGACGTCTCCTATGTCTGGATTAGCTTCGACGACCAGTGGGATCCGCAGGGCCAGCAGGCTGGCGGCTTCCGCGCTCAGGTTGGCAGCCAGGAGAGGACGGCGTACGTGGGAGTGCTCTTCAGCGAGGGCGACCCGGGGCTGGACTTCGCCAACCTGGCTACTACCCTGGGCCAGGACTTCCGCCAGCAGTTTGCCGTTCCTGACGTTCCCCTGGAGGAGACAGAGGCCCGGCAGTGGGGCTACCCCAACCACATCTGGTACGCCTCGTGGGAGACGGGTCGATAGGCTACCCCTACCGCACGGCAAACGCGGCCACGGTGGTCACTCTTGCAGCAGCGTCATTGGCGCCGCCAGGAGCTCGGCCAGCGTCCGGGCATTGTACACGGCGTAGGCGTAGGCATCGTTGTTGAAGTAAATGTAGACGTCGCTCAGGCCCTCGGCCAGCCGCCGCAATCGCTCCGCCCAGCCCTCCAGCATCTCGGGGGTGTAGTTGCTGGCGTAGAGGGCCTCGCTGCCGTGGAAGCGCATGTAGGCGAAGGAGGCCGTGGCCAGCAGGGGGCACTCCATGTCCGGCATATCGAAGGCGCAGAAGCCGACGTTGTGGCGGCGCAGCAGGCGGAACACATCGTCCTGGAACCAGGACTCGTGGCGGAACTCGAAGACGTGCTCCAGGCCCGAGGGCAGGACGTCCAGGAAGGCCTCCAGCCTGGCCTCGTTCTCGGCCGTGCGATGGAAGTTGGGCGGAAGCTGATAGAGGAGAGGGCCCAGGCGGTCCTCGAGCAAGCGAGCGCCGTTCAGGAAACGCTGCACTGGCTCCTCCGGCTCCTTCAGCCGCTTGATGTGAGTGATGAAACGATTCACCTTGACAGCGAAGCGAAACCCGTCGGGGACGGAGCGCCGCCAGAGCTGCCAGGCGCTGGTCTTGGGCTGGCGGTAGAAGCTGTTGTTGATCTCCACCGTGGGAAAGTGCTGGATGTAGTGGGCCAGCCAGCCGGAGGTGGGCACACCCTCGGGATAGAACGGGCCCTGCCAGTGAGCGTAGTGCCAGCCAGAGGTACCGATCCAGAAGCGAGCGCCCACGATCTCCTCCTCTCCGCCAATGCCCTGTCGCGGCGATTATAGCAAAAACCGCCTCGCTATCGGAGCGGCGCAATGGTATAATCAGTTTAGAAATTCGCTTCTGGGTAGAGGTCGTGCATGGCCAAAGCTACCTATAGCCTGCTGGAGAAAGCCAAGGGCCGGCTCCTGGCCGAGCTCCGCTACGACATCCGTGACGAACGAGTGCTAACGGTCATGGCCAGCGTCCCCCGCGAGAAGTTCGTCTCCGATGACCTGCGCGCCTTCGCCTACGAGAACCGTCCCCTTCCCATCGGCCACGGCCAGACCATCTCCCAGCCCCTCATCGTGGCTATGATGACCGAAGCCCTCGACCTCAAAGGCAACGAGAAGGTACTCGAGCTGGGGACCGGCTCCGGCTACCAGGCGGCCATTCTGGCCGAGCTGACAGCCCGAGTGGTGACGGTGGAGCGCATCGCCCCTCTGGCCGAGCAGGCGGCAGCCGTCCTGGCGGAACTGGGATACCATAACGTCCAGGTCCACCCGGCCGGCGATACCCTGGGCTGGCAGGAGGAGGCACCTTACGAAGGGATTCTGGTCACGGCTGCGGCACCCGACGTCTCGCCCGCTCTGATCGAGCAGTTGGCGTCCCAGGGACGGCTGGTGATCCCCGTCGGCACCCACGACGTGCAGGAGCTCCTTCTCGTAACCAACAGCCCGGGCGGCCTCACCACCAAGCGCCTGGGCCCCTGCCGTTTCGTGCCCCTGGTAGGAGCCGGCGGCTGGCCCAGCGCCGATTTCGGTTTCCCCGAGCTCTAGCTCCGAAGTCCTCGCTTCGGCAGCGGAGTCTCCAAGGTTTACTGCTTTTTCAGGACATTTCGCCAATTTCCCACATAGCCAGGTTAACTTAACCGATCGCTAAGCGTTTTACATTGGTGAGGAAATCGGCGGGATTTGCTATTCAGATTTTTCTTTGGCTTGCCTAGACGGCAAGGGATAGGGTGTGCAGAACAATGCGATCCCCAAGCCAGGCATTAGAAGACAGCCGGAGGTAAGGAATGGAGAACCACCTGAGTTCGTTCTTGGACTTCCTTTCGGCGGAGAAGGGAGCTTCCGGTAACACCATCGCAGCTTACCGCAATGACCTGGAACAACTAGCCGCCTACCTCAAGGCGAGCGGCAATGGCAAGGGCTGGGAAAAGGTCGACCGCATGGTCATTCAGGATTTCATCCTCA
>CAZSHQ010000118.1:0-2972 GCA_964606995.1 uncultured Dehalococcoidia bacterium
CTCAGCCTCCACCGTCGGGCTCGGCGTGGGCGACTCAGCCTCCACAGTCGGGCTCAGCGTGGGCGACTCAGCCTCCACAGTCGGGCTCGGCGTGGGCGACTCAGCCTCCACCGTCGGGCTCGGCGTGGGCGACTCAGCCTCCACCGTCGGGCTCGGCGTGGGCGACTCAGCCTCCACCGTCGGGCTGGGGGAGGCAGGCGCAAGCGTCGCGATCGGGGGGGCCTCCCACACGGTGAGGGTGCCCTCCATGCCGATGGGCGGAGAGTCGGAGCGAAAGCGGTAGACACCCGCCTGGTCGATCCGAAATTCCAGGCTGCCGGTCTTGCCAGGATCGACGTTGTCAGACACGAGGTCATCGTCGGTCTCGTAATCGTTGTCGATGCCTGCTATCCGCAGATTGTGAGTCTCTCCATCCCTGTTGCGCAGCTCGAGGAGGTAATCTCTTCCCGCCCTGACGGTGAGGGCGTTAGGGGAAAAGAAGTTGTTGCGCATCTCCACCCTGATCACGGTCTCACCCGCCGGGCCAGGCGCAGGAAGGACGCTTTCGGAGCCTCCCCCACAGGCCGGGGCTAGCAGCCCCAGAAGGGAAGCTAGCACTAGTGCTGCCAGTATTCGCTTCACGGGACCTGTCCTTCCTCGAATCCTCGCCACCCGTACCGCCTTGACACCCCTGCTCTCTACGGCGACAGACTCGTAGTGCATTATAACCTCTGTAGCTATCCTATCCCAATAGGGGAAGGAAAAGCATACTAAGAGGTGGTGGTTTCTTCTGGGCCTAAGTTGACGGAACGGGGCCTTGGTGGTGTAGACTGATTGCGAAAAAAGGCACAAGGCCACTGGCTTTGGGACAGTGAGGGATTGGCAACGATAGTCGCTTGCTGAGGCGAGGCACAAGTTGACACGCAATCCAAAGACAGCCAGAGTCACCGAGATCCCTGATGTAGTCATCGATCGCCTGCCACTTTATGCCCGCTGCTTAGCCCTGCTACAGTCCAGAGGGCAAGAAGTGGTGAGTTCGATGGGCCTGGCCAGGATATCGCGGGTAACGCCGGCCCAAATTCGCAAGGACCTGAGCTATTTTGGCCGCTTTGGCAAGCAGGGGCGTGGCTACAACGTGGGCCAGCTTCTGGAGGAGCTATGGCGCATCCTCGGCCTCAACCGCCGGTGGCGGATAGCCCTTGTTGGAGTGGGCAAGGTGGGACGGGCCATCCTGGAGTACGGCGGGTTTGACAGCCAGGGCTTCCAGGTCGTTCAGGCTTTCGACGTGGACCACCAGATTGTGGGCCAGAAGCTGGCATCGGTGACAATTAGACACGCGAGCGAGCTCGAACAGAGGCTGCGCGAAGATCCGGTGGATATCGGCATTGTGGCGGTACCCGCTGTTGAAGCTCAAGCAGTGGTCGACGCCTTGGTGCGCTGCGGCGTGAAGGCCATCCTCAATTACGCGCCCTTATGCCCCCGCAGGCCCGCCCACGTGGAGCTGCGTCAGATCGACCCCGTCCTTGCCCTTCAGAGCATGACCTTCCACCTGAAGGCCCTGGAACAGCCGGCGAAGCGGCGCTAGTATCCAGCCAGGAAATCGCCCTCGACGGGCTGGGCACGACGGATGAGGTCTAGGTGCTCCAGGGCGATACCGGCCCCGATGGCCACACACTCCATGGGGTTTTCGGCCAGCGAGCAGGGGATGCCGAGCTCCTGGGTAATCAGGCGGTCCAGGTTACGGACGAGAGCACCACCCCCTGTAAGGACAATGCCCCTGTCTACTACGTCGGAGGCCAACTCCGGCGGCGTTCGCTCCAACACCGCCCGGATGGCGCCCAGGATGCTGGCCAGGGGATCCTGAATGGCCTGGGTGATCTCCTGGGAGGTCACAGTGATGTTCTTGGGCAGACCACTGATCTGGTCACGGCCGCGCACCTCTGTGGTCAGTTCCTCCTCCACGGGGAGAGCGCTACCGACAGCGATCTTGACATCCTCGGCAGTGCGGTCGCCAATGATCAGGTTATGGCGGCGCTTGACGTAGGTGGCGATGGCATCGTCCATGCGGTCGCCAGCCACTCGCACGGATTCACTGGTGACGATGCCGTACATGGATATGACTGCGGCCTCGGTGCGGCCGCCGCCGACATCCACCACCATGTGACCCCGGGGCGTGTCCACGGGCATGCGAGCGCCGATGGCAGCAGCCAGGGGCTCGGGCACCAGATTGGCTGGCCGGCGAGCGCCAGCCGCCTCGGCGGCGTCACGCACCGCCCGTTGCTCCACACTGGTCACCCCTGCCGGTATGCAGACCATGACCTCTGGCCTGATGAGACGGACCCACCCCACCACCTTGCCGATGAAGTAGCGCAGCATGGCCTCGGTGGTCAGGTAGTCAGCGATAACGCCATCGCGCATGGGACGAATCACGGCGATAGGCCCCGGCGTGCGCCCCAGCATGTCACGGGCCTCGCTTCCCACAGCCACGATGCTGTTGTCCCGCTGAGCCACCGCCACCACCGAGGGCTCTTGGATGACGATGCCCTTGCCCCTCACGTAGACCAACACGTTGGCCGTGCCCAGGTCCACCCCTATTCTCTTACCGAACATACTCCCCACCCCCAACCCAAGACTCGATCGACGGCGGAAATGCTATGCGCTTTGGATGTTTGCTCCCAGGGACCGCAGCTTGCCGTCGAGACACTGATAGCCGCGGTTCAGGTGATCGATATCAGAGATCACTGTCCTGCCGCGGGCGGCTAGTCCCGCCAGCACAAGCGCCGCGCCTGCCCGGATGTCGAGAGCGCAAACGCTGGTGCCTATGAGCGAAGTCGGCCCGCTGATGATGGCGGTGGTACCGGTGGAGACCACCTCCGCCCCCATCTTTCGCAGCTCGCTGACATACAACAGACGATTGTCGAAAACCCTCTCGTGGACATAGCTCACGCCCTGCGCCTGGGTGAGAAGAGCGGCCATAGGCGCCTGAAGGTCGG
>CAZSHQ010000119.1:0-2908 GCA_964606995.1 uncultured Dehalococcoidia bacterium
GAACTACCAGCAGCGGGACGGCTCGATAGTGGTGCCGGAGGTGCTGCGGGGGTATGTGGGGGGAGTGCAACTTATCGAGGGCTACCGCCGATGAACAGCAGATTCGACGAGAGCGCAAAGGAACGCATCGAGGAACTGATCAACTTTGGAGAGCGAGTAAAGGCTTCGGTGCACCAAACTCCCACCGGCCGGGACGTCGATTCCGGTCTGTATACTCAGTGGGTCATCAGCAGTCTCACCTTTCTCTCGGCCGCGCTCGGCGAGGACAGTGCGCACTACCAGACGTTTGCCGGTATCAGGCAGTGGGTGCAGGAGTGGCACGACAAGGTGCCGCAGTACCTAGGCGTGCTTCAGGCAGCCAGGGACGACATAGAGTCGGGCTGGGTAGGGCGCAGGGATCTCCTACTCACCGCCGACGCGTTCGGGTCGTTCCTGGAGCAGTCAGACTATCTTCTGGAGCAAGGGTACAAGGACCCGGCGGCCATGCTAGCTGGCGCCGTCCTTGAGTCGACCCTTCGCAAGATGTGCGAAGTCCGGAGCATCCCCACCGACAAACAGGACAAGATCGGCACCCTGAACAACAAACTGGCCAAGGAACACAAGCCTCCGGCATACAGCAGCGCCTATCACAAACAGATCATCGCCTGGGCTGACCTGCGGAACAACGCCGACCACGGGCACTTCGACCAATACGACCGCGAGCAAGTCGCTGCCATGATCGGAGGAGTCCGCGATTTCGCCGCGCGGCATCTGGCGTAAAAAGCGACCTCCCCGGCTAGCCCGAAGGCAGTGCCCCATGGGCACGTTCACCGGGGAGGAACCTTTCCAACTTGAATCGTACAAGCGTTCGCGAAGAATGTCAAGTCCCTTATGTCGTCTTCCTTCGGCTCTTTTGGAAGAATGTTCGCCTGACTGAGTGCCAACATGCGCCAAACAGATTCTACGCAGCGTAGCCAGCCATGCGCATCCTAGCCGTTGATGCCGGCACCGGCACCCAGGACATCCTCCTCTTCGACTCCTCCGCGCCGCCTGAGAGTTGCCTCAAGCTCATTATGCCCTCGGCCACCGCGATCGCCGCCCGCCGCATCCGCCAGGCCACCCGCGAGGGCCGCGCCCTCGTCCTCACCGGCGTCACCATGGGCGGCGGCCCCTGCACCCAGGCCCTCGACGAGCACCTGAAGGCTAGCCTCAAGGCCTACGCCACCCCTGACGCGGCCCGCACCTTCGACGACGACCTGGACGTAGTGCAACGCATGGGCGTCACCGTCGTCTCCGAGGACGAGGCCAAGCGCTTCGAAGACGCAGGCCACATCGAGATGGCCGACCTCGATCTGGAGGCCATCCGTCGCGCCCTGGCCGCCTTCGAGGTGGACAGCGACTTCGACGGCCTGGCCCTGGCCTGCCTCGACCACGGGGCGGCACCCCCCGGCTACTCCGACCGCCTCTTCCGCTTCGACCACCTGCAGCGGGTAGTGGAAGAGCGCAACGACCTGCGCGCCTTCGCCTACCTGCCGGACGAGGTGCCTGACTACCTGACCCGCGCTCGCGCCATGCTGGGCTGTGTGGATACGGACGTGCCCATCGTCTTCCTGGACACTGGACCGGCCGCCGCCCTCGGCGCCCTTCAGGACCCCACCGTCGCCCAGCAGGACGAGCAGCTCGTCATCAACCTGGGCAACATGCACGCCCTGGCCTTCCACCTGCGGGGCACCCAAATCTACTCGCTGTTCGAGCACCACACCGGCCTTCTCAGCAGCGAGGAGATC
Source organism: uncultured Dehalococcoidia bacterium (assembly GCA_964606995.1). Lineage (GTDB taxonomy): Bacteria > Chloroflexota > Dehalococcoidia > SM23-28-2 > SM23-28-2 > SM23-28-2. Next base: position 1,767 of record CAZSHQ010000119.1, read on the forward strand.
GAATCCCTCAGCGAAGGGCTGATGGCCGGAACCTTGCGCCACGAGGACGTATTCGGCAGCCACGGCCACGGCGTTCTTTACGTCGCTGGGGAGCGGCCCTCGAACCGACACCCCTTCGTTGCCGTCACCGGCCCCCGGCGAGGGAAGCTGAGGGCGAGCGCCCTGAAGCCGTACTTCGCCGTCCCCCACGGCGACATGATGCTCAGCGGCTGCTTCGGCCTGGTCTGGGCCTTCGCCGAGAAGCACCCGCAGCACCGAGAGGAGATCCTGGGCCGCCTTCTCGCTCCCTCCACCTCCGGAGGCTGTTGAAAAAGCACCCTTGTTTGCCCTTCGACAAGCCCTTCGGCTGCGCTCAGGACAGGCTCAGGGCGAGCGCTTTGGGGTGCCCGCCCATCTCCGCTCGTGGTGAGCCTGTCGAACCATGAGAGCAGATAGGCGCTCGGGCGGCCAGCGTCCAGACTTCGATTGCCCCCTGGAGTGCATCTCGCTATACTGGCATCGCTCTCTGCCCGGGCGCAGGCAGAAGGGGAGAGTCATGTCGAAAGCGGGTCGCTGGCGAGCAGAGCAGATGCCCAGACTGCCCCAAGGGGCCACCTGGGAAGAGCGCCTGGCCCTAATGAAGTCGACTTGGACGCCTCGCCCCTTCTGGAAGCTCCTGGGCATGGAGCCGATTCAGCTCGGCCCTGGCTATAGCAAGCTGCGGGTGGCCTTGCAGCCTGCCAAGCACGGCCGCTGGCCCCACGGCGGCTTGCTGAGCAGCATGGTGGACAGCTCTATCGGACTGGCCCTGTATACCACCTACGGCCCCGAAGACGAAGATGTCGTCGCTCACGCCACCGCCGACCTCAACATCAGCTTCCTGGACTCCATGCAGGGCGACGAGTTGTTCGCCGAGGGACGCATCATCCGCAAGGCGCGCATGGCTGCCTTCGGCACCTCGGAGATCCGCGACAGTAAGGGGACACTGATCGCTGTGGGGCGAGCCACCTTTCTCATCCGCCGCGAGCCGCATGGGGCCGCAGGCTAGAGATAGTCCGATTGCCCCTTACAGTGGGTTTCGCTATACTGGCATCGCTGTCTGCCCGAATGCAGACAGGAGGGGTGGCCGAGTGGCTGAAGGCGGCGGTCTTGAAAACCGCTAA
>CAZSHQ010000120.1:0-2722 GCA_964606995.1 uncultured Dehalococcoidia bacterium
TCGAGGGCACCTGGTCGGTCTCGATGCTCTTGCGCAGCATGCGGCCCTCGCCCACCAGGTGCTCCTGGCCGAGGAACTCGTCGAAGTTGCGGGGCCGCATGCGGGCCGCCAGGGGGGCCTCGCGCTGGGTGCGGGCGCGGGCCTCGGCGGCGAACATGTCGGAGGGTTTGGCTTTGGCCTTCTTGGTCGGCATCTCGCCCCTATTATCGCTCGCTGGGGCTGCGAACGCCAGTGCTAGGGGTCAGGCGCGGGGCTGCTTGCCGAGGAAGCGGAGCAGGGTATCGTTGAAGACTTCCGGTTGTTCCAGGTTGAGCATATGGCCGGCGTCGGCGATAACCTCCTGGCGGGCGGTGGAGATGTTGGCGGCCAGGATCTCGGCGATGAAGCGGAAGTCGGGCAGGTCCTGCTCGCCGACCAGCACGAGCGTCGGCGCGCGGACCTCCGACAGGCGGTCGGTGACCTGCCACTGCGGCTGGGGGTACACGGTTTCGTCGAGATAGTCGCGGGCGGAGTAGGCGAGGACCATGCTCTTGACGAACTGGAAGCGCTCGGGGAAGCGGCGGATGCCTTCTAAGAGGGGATGCGTTAGCCAAACCCGCTCGAGGGCTGGTCGGGGCCCCTCTGTGCGCACGGCCTGCACCAACTCCTCGACGGCCTGGGTGTACTCCGGCGAGTAGTCGAAGCCGGGCACAGTGGAGTCGACAAGCACCAGGGAGGCGACGCGCTGGGGGTGGTCGACGGCGAACTGAAGGGCGATGCCGCCGCCCATGGACAGCCCCACCAGGTGCGCAGGTGCGTCGATGTGCAGGCGGTCGAGGAGGTTGCGCAGGTCGAGGGAGTAGTTCTGCCAGGTGTAGCCGCTGGCAGGGCCTTCGCTTTGGCCGTGGCCGCGCACGTCGTAGCGGACGACCCGGTAGCCGGCGTCCACGAGGGGAGCAACCTGGGCGTCCCACATGCGGAGGTTGAGGCTGTGGCCGTGGATGAGCACCACCGGCGGGCCGCGGCCGGTGGCCTCGTAGAAGGTGGTGATGTCGTTAGTGGACACGTGAGGCATGGCGAGCTGACCACCTCAGAGCAAAGCGATAGGCCTGCATTATCGTATCGGCGGCGACAATTTGCAACCCCAGGGGCTTGACCTAGCGCTCGACGATGTGATCGCGGACGGCCAAGGGTGGCCGCGACGGCAGGCGGAGGCCCTCCTTGGGGTAGCCGAGGGCCATGAGGGCCTGCGGCTGGAAATCGGCGGGCAGGTCGAGAACCAGGCAGACGGCCTCCGGGCAGAAGAGGGGCGCGGAGATCCAGTAGCTACCGAGGCCGCGGGCGTGGGCAGCGAGCATCAGGTTCTGGAGGGCGGCGCCGAGGCTCTGGGCGAACATCAGCTCCTCTGCCCGCTGGCGTCGCTGGTCGGGCCAGGGATGCTGGGCGTGGCCAACGACGGCGGCCAGGATGAGGACGGGAGCGGCGGCGAGGCGAGCTCGCGAGCGGGCCAGGAGTCGGCGGATGCGCGCCTCCGAGACGCCGTCGCGCTCCATGTCCTGGCGCCAGCGCTCGCCCATGGCCTCCGTCAGGGCGGCCCTGGCATCGGCAGAGAGGGTGACGAAGCGCCAGGGGTGGCTGTGGTGAGGAGCGGGGGCGAGGCAGGCGGCCGCGATGACCTGCTCGACGAGCGCTGGCGCCACCGGGCGGGGGCTGAACTGGCGCACAGATCGGCGGCCGGTGAGGGCGCAGTCGAGCGTCATCGGAGGCATGTCGGTAGCCATGCTATAAGTAAGCCGCTCATGGTGAGCTTGTCGAACCAGGAGCGGGCGTTCGCTCGTCCTTCGACGGGCTCAGGACGAGCGGGTCGAAGGGCAGGGATGCCAGGAACTGCTGGCTCCTGCTGCCGTTCGGTTGGGCCAGAACGGCCGCCAGGTCGTGCGGGCGGTCGATGTCGAAGGCGAGGGAGGGAAGCGGCAATACCTTGAGCGCCAGGCCGCGCGCCGTCGCCTCGCGCTGGTGGGCGGCCGAGCTGCGGTGGCCGAAGCGGAAGGGGATGATGCCCGGCGGGTGCAGGGCGAGAGCGTTGGTGCCGCCGCTTCTCGAAGGACAAAGGACAATCGACGGGTTGCCATGGAGAGGGTCAAGGATAGCCTCTATGTCGGCGGCGGCGGCCAGGGGCACGTCGACGGGGAGCACGAGGAGGCCGCTGGCACCCTGGCTGGAGAGCGCGTGGGAGGCGAAGGTGAGGGCGGCGTTCAACCCGCGCGACCGCGGCGGCTCGCGGATGGCCTGAGCGCCCAGCCGGCGGGCGAAAGCGAGCACATCGAGGTCGGGGCTGACGACGGCGGTGGTGGCGACGGCGGGCACGGCGGCCAGCAGTCGGAGGACGTCCTCCAGCATGGCCATGACCAACGCCTGGCGCTGGTCGTTGGAGAGGACGGCTCGCAGGCGGCTCTTCGAGTGGCGTAGGGCTTTCACCGGCACCAGGGCGGCGATCATTTGTCCTCCTGCTCTTCCCCGCTGGCTCCTGTCACCCTGAGTCTGGCGAAGGGTCTGGCATGCGGCGTTGGGATTCTTCGCTTTGCTCAGAATGACGATCCTATTGCTCAGAGTGACGATCCTAGATATGGGACCCTCGTATGGCCTCCAGCACGCGGCGGGCGAGGGCAGCTTTCTCCTCCATGCCTCTCATTATCGTATCGGTGACCACTACGTCCAAGCCCAGGGCCTCGATGCGGGCGCG
>CAZSHQ010000121.1:0-2695 GCA_964606995.1 uncultured Dehalococcoidia bacterium
AGATCGTGGCCAAGCTGATCGAGCACGGGCGAGACCCCCGCACGCCGGTAGCCATCGTCCAGCAGGGAACGGAACCGCGCCAGAGGACGGTGACCGGCACCCTGACCGATATCGTGGACAAAGCGCGAGACGCCGGTATCAAGCCGCCAGCGGTGACGGTCGTTGGCGAGGTGGTGGCTCTGCGGGAGAAGCTACGCTGGTTCGATACCAAACCCCTCTTCGGCAAGCGGGTCCTAGTCACCCGCTCCCGGGAGCAAGCGAGCGCCCTCTCCGAGCGATTGCGCGAGCTGGGGGCCGAGCCACTGGAGTACCCGGCCATCGAGATCGCCCCGCCCAAGGACATGACCCCGCTGGATGAGGCCATCGCCAGGCTTTCCACCTACGACTGGCTGATCCTCACCAGTGCCAATGGTGTGCGCGCTCTTGTGGACAGAATGAGCGAAAAGGGAATGGATACCGAGGCCCTGGGGAGACCGAAGATCGCTGCCATCGGCCCGGCCACTGCCCAGGCCCTCCAGCGATACGGCCTCCGGGTTGACTACGTGCCGGAGGTCTACACGACCAAGGAGATCGCCGCCGGGATCGGCGACGTCGCAGGGCAGCGCATCCTTCTCCCCCGAGCCCAGCGGGCGCCGAAGCAACTGGCGCAGGCTTTGCGAGGCAAGGGGGCAGTGGTCGATGAGGTCGTCGCCTACCAAACGCTGGCCGTCGGCGCACCAGACGAACTGAAAGCCCTGCTGGAGGACGGGCAGATCGATATCGTTACCTTCACCAGCTCGTCGACGGTACGGAATCTGGTGGCCAGCCTCCAAGACCCGACACCCGCCAAGGTCTTGTCACGCTGCCTGGTGGCCTGCATCGGGCCGGTAACCACCAGGACAGCGCGGCGGCTGGGCATCCGCGTGGACGTGGTAGCCAGGGAGCACACCATCGCCGGGCTGGTGGAGGCCATCGTTACTGCAGTGGCTGAAAGAAGGCGAGATGATGAGCACTAGGCAATCTGTTAACAGGCTACGGCTCCGCAGGGAGCCGAACGAGGTCGAGGAGATAGCGGCTGCCCTTCTCCACCGCCCCCGCCGCCTGCGACGGCTCGATAACCTGCGCCGCCTGGTGCGGGAGACTCGCCTCTCCGCCAGCGACCTCATCTATCCCCTGTTCATCGTTCACGGCCAGGGAATCAGGGATGAGATCGAGTCCATGCCCGGCACCTATCACTGGTCGCTTGACCTTCTGCCCGCCGAGACAGAGCAGGTCGCCGGCCTGGGCATCCCGGCGGTGATCCTCTTCGGCATCCCCGCCGTCAAGGACGCCATCGGCAGCGAGAACTTCGACGACCATGGCATCGTCCAGGAGGCGATCCGAATCATCAAGAGAGCTGTGCCGGAGCTGGTGCTGATCACCGACGTCTGCATGTGCCAGTACACCGACCACGGCCACTGCGGGATCGTGGAGGACGGCCACGTGCTCAACGACGAGACGCTGGAGGTCCTGGCGCGGGTGGCGGCCTCCCATGCCGCCGCCGGGGCCGACGTGGTGGCCCCCAGCGCGATGATGGATGGCCAGGTGGCCGCCATCCGCTCGGCGCTGGATGCGGCGGGCTTCCCCCAGGTGGCCATCCTCTCCTACGCCGCCAAGTACGCCTCCGCCTTCTACGGCCCCTTCCGCGAGGCGGCTGAGTCGGCCCCTCAGTTCGGCGACCGTCAGGGCTATCAGATGGACCCGGCCAACGCCCGCGAGGCCCTGCGGGAGGTGGCCCTGGACATCGAGGAAGGGGCGGACATGGTGATGGTCAAGCCTGCCCTGGCCTACCTGGACATCATCCGCCAGGTGCGCGAGGCCTTCGACCACCCCCTGGCCGCCTTCAGCGTCAGCGGCGAGTACGCCATGGTCAAGGCAGCAGCCCAGCGAGGTTGGATCGACGAGAAGCGGGTGACGCTCGAACTTCTCACCGCCATCAAACGGGCGGGGGCCAATATGATCCTGACCTACTTCGCCAAGGATGCCGCCCGCTGGCTGGGTGAGTAGAGGGAGGATGACGCTGGAATTCCTGCCCCGCCTCATCTTCTGGGAGACAACAGCAGGATGCAACCTGCGCTGCATCCACTGCCGCCGCATCGACGTGGCCGACAAGCTTGTGCCGGAGGACCTGACCACCGCCGAATCGAAGGATCTCATCGACCAGATCGTGGCCTTCTCCAATCCCATTCTTGTCCTCTCCGGCGGCGAGCCTCTCATCCGGCCGGATATCTTCGAGATCGCCGAGCACGCCGTGGCTAGGGGACTGCGCGTCGTCCTGGCGACCAACGGCACCCTCATCGATGAGCACATGGCCCGGCGCATCGTGGATGCAGGCATTCGGCGAGTAGCGGTCAGCCTGGACGGGGCCACCGCAGAGACTCACGACGCCTTCCGTGCTCTCCCGGGCTCGTTTGCTCAGGCCCTGCAGGGAATCGAACACCTGCGGGCACAGGGGATGAGCGTGCAGGTCAACACCACCGTGGCTCGCCACAACGTTGATGAGCTGCCCCAGATCCTGGACCTGGCCCTCTCCCTGGGGGCCGATGCCCTCCACATCTTCCTCCTAGTGCCCGTCGGCTGCGGCGTGGAGATCGCCGACGAGCAGATGATCTCCCCCCGCCAGTACGAGGAGGTGCTCAACTGGTTCTACGACAGGGATCAGGAAGGGCTGCTGGAG
>CAZSHQ010000122.1:0-2642 GCA_964606995.1 uncultured Dehalococcoidia bacterium
AGCGGCTGGCGAGCGCTCGGGCCACAGGGGCAGGCAATCCGCTGATGCTGGTGGGATCGGACACCGGCCGCGACGGCCTGCACGGCGCCTCCGGCCTGGCCTCGCGCACTGACCCCCACGCTCGCTACGACGAGCTGCGGCCGGCCGTCCAGATAGGCGACCCTTTCCTGGAAAAGCTGTTGATGGAGGCCTGCCTCGACCTGGCCCACAACCACCCGCAGTGGATCGTCGGCATCCAGGACCTGGGGGCGGCTGGTCTCACCGCCTCCTCCCTGGAATCGGTGGCCAGAGGGGGCAGCGGCCTGGAGATCGACGTGGCCAGGGTGCCCCGGCGAGAGGAGGGGATGACGCCCTACGAGGTCATGATCGCCGAGTCGCAGGAGCGCATGCTGATTATCGTCAAGAAGGGGCACGAGAACGACGTGAAGGGCCTGTTCGACCGCTGGGAGCTGCGCTCGACCATCATCGGCGTGGTGACGGACGACGGTCTGGCCCGCATCCGCGATGGCGAGCGGGAGGCGGCCTGCCTGCCGGTGGGGCTGCTCACCGAGGCGCCGCAGTACAGCCGCCAGGGGGTGCCGCCCGCCGAGCTGGCCGGGCTGCAGACGGTCGCTCTCGATTCCCTGCCCGATGTGGCCGACCCGGCGGCTGCCCTCCTGCGGCTGCTCTCGCTGCCCACCATCGCCGGCAAGCAATGGGTCTACCGCCAGTACGACCATCACGTGCTCACCAATACGGTGGACGGCCCCGGCGGCGACGCTGCTGTGATGCGCATTCGGGAGACGAACAAGGGCATCGCTCTCTGCACCGACGGCAACGGCCGCTACTGCTATCTGGATCCCTACGCCGGCGGGGCCATCGCTGTGGCCGAGGCCGCCCGCAATGTGGTCTGCGTGGGCGCTCAGCCTATCGCCATCACCGACTGCCTGAACTTTGGCGACCCCAACCGCCCCGAGGTGTACTACCAGATGGAGCGGGTCATCGGTGGCATGGCCGCGGCCTGCGCTAAGCTGGGCATCCCTGTAATATCGGGCAACGTCAGCCTGTACAACGAGACCGGCGGCCAGGCGGTCTACCCATCGCCGGTCATCGGCATGCTGGGGCTGCTCGAGGACGTCTCCCACCGCTGCCCCATGGCCTTCGCTCAGGAGGGGCAGGAGGTCTTCCTGCTGGGCGGCGAGCTGGAGGGCGATGCCTTATCGCTGGCGGGGAGCGAGCACCTGAAAGAGGTCCACGGTCTGGTGGCCGGGCGGCCGTCGATCGACCTCGAGCTGGAGGTGCGGGTGCAGCGGGCGGCGCTGGCGGCTATTGACGAGGGCCTGGCGACGGCCTGCCACGACTGCTCGGAGGGCGGCCTGGCGGTAGCCCTGGCCGAGATGTGCATCGGCGGCCGCCTGGGCCTCGATGCGTCCGGGACCAAGATGGGCGGCCGACTGGACGCCGCCCTCTTCGGCGAGGGCCAGTCGCGCATCGTGATGGCGGTTGCGCCGGAGGCAGAGCAACGCTTGGCGGAGGTGGCGGCCGCCCACGACGTGCCTGTCGCCTACATCGGGCGGGTGGCGGGCCAGCGGCTGATGCTGGGGCGCTACATCGACCTGCCGCTGGCCGAACTGGCGGCTGCCTACCAGGGAGGCCTGGAGGGAGCGCTGGCCTCCTGAGGCGAGTCGGGCTTGCCATGGACAAGGGCCGCGATAAGGGAGGCGGCCCTTCCTCTTATGCAGGCTTGACATTCGTGGTGCACATAGTACACTTGATTAGAGCACATGTTCGTATGTGGAGAGCGTGGAAAAGAACTCATAACTTTTGTGGGAAAGTCCCTTGCGCCGCCGTCATCGGGTCGTGGCATGATGCTGATGGTGGGAAGCGGTTGTTCTGATCGGGAGGGTGCTTCGTGAAGGTCGTATTTCTGGAGGAGGTGGAGGGCTCCGGCCGCATCGGCGAGGTGAGGAACGTGGCCAATGGCTACGCTCGCAACTACCTTCTGCCGCGGAAGCTGGCCGTTCCCGCTACCGAACACAACATTCGCATAGCTCAGGCCAGAGGCGAGACGGAAGTCAAGCGCCAGGCCGGGCTGGACGCCGATGCTGCGGTGCTGGCGGAGAAGCTCACCGGCCTGACGATCACCATCGAGGTGAAGGTGGGTGAGCAGGGCCGTCTATACGGCTCGGTGACGGCTCGCGATATCAGCGAGGCCCTGGAGAAGCCGCTAGGGCTACTCCTGGAGCATCGACAGGTGGAGCTGGAAGAGCCCATTCGCCAGGTGGGCCTGTTCGAGGTGCCCCTCAGGCTTTCGCGCAATGTGCGTCCCAGCGTGCAGGTGGCAGTGCTGGGAGAGGGGCAGACGCTGGAGGAGGTGCTGGCGCCTCCGCCCACGGAAGAGGAGCAGCCGGCGGAAGAGGCGGAGGAGGAGCAGTCAACGGAGGCTAGCGAGGAGCAGCCATCGGAAGAGGCGGTGGAGGAGCCGGCGGAAGGCAGCGAGGAGCAGCCAGCCCAAGAGGCGGAAGAGGAGCAGCCGCAGGAAGCGGCTGAAGAGTCGTCGCAGGAATAAAGGAGCGCAACTATGACCACGCCTGCCGAAGAAACGGAGGCCCTTCTCAAGCAAGCGGAGGAGGAGTTGGACGGCGCCAAGACCGCTGACCAGA
>CAZSHQ010000123.1:0-2630 GCA_964606995.1 uncultured Dehalococcoidia bacterium
GGCCTCAGTAGTTACCTGGCTCACACCATCAAGGAGAGCGAGATCGATGATGCGGCCGAGCAGGCCCAGAAGCATGTTTCTCGGCTCATCATGACCCATCTATCGCCCGGCCAGGCTATGACACCCCTGACTGGAGAGCAGTACACCGAGTTCGATAGCTTCGTCCAGAGTGAAATCATCTCGGCCGACACGATTCGGGTGAGGCTCTGGGGCCAGGACGGTGTCCTGGTGTATTCATCGGACAGCCCAGGGCAGATTGGAGAGAACTTTCCCCTTGACCAGAGGCTAGCGGCTGCCTTCAGCGGCAGCACTGCCTCTCAGGTGGCAGACAGCCCTGATGATCTGGGGGGTCCTGCCAGCGTCGACTCCAGGTCGGTGCTGGCGGTCTACGCTCCCCTGACCTCTGAAGGTGGGGTCGATATGGCGGCCGCGCTGGAGGTACACGAGGCCTATGGGCCCATCGCCCACCGTATCGATAGGTCTCAGACGATCGTCTACGTAGCGGTCGCTGGTGCCTTGGGCTTTTTGTATGCGGCCCTTTTGGCCATCGTCGGGCGGGGCTCTGCCCTCATGAGCAGGCAGAGGCGCCAGCTAATGCTGCGTAGCCAGGAGCTGAAGCGCAGCCACGATTCGCTCTTGCAGGTGCTGTCCGCTGCCCTCGACCTGCGGGATCAGGCGAGCAAGGGCCATTCTCTGCGGGTGGCCCGGCTGGCCGTGGCTGTGGGACAGGAGCTTGGCTTCTCCGATGAGGAGCTGAGCCACCTGGAGCAAGCAGCGATGCTCCACGATGTTAGCAAGGTAGTTCTGCCCGAAGCCCTTCTGAAGAAGATTGGCCCCCTCACCGAGGACGAGTGGCAGAAGATACAGAGGCATCCAGAGCTGGGCCACCAGATGGTGAGGAACGCCCCCTTCCTTCAGGAGGCAGGGGAGATCATTCTTTGCCACCACGAGCGCTACGACGGTGGCGGCTATCCCCGCGGCCTCAAGGGGGAGGAGATACCCCTGGCGGCCCGCATATTCGCCCTGGCCGATGCCTACGATGCCATGACCTCCGATCGTCCCTATCGCAAGGCGGTGTCCCACGCCGCTGCTGTGAGGGAGCTCAAGGGCAGTGCCGGTACCCAGTTCGACCCCGGGGTGGTTGAGGCCTTCCTGACAGCCAATCGCAAAGGGCTGATTGAGGACAAGGCCTTCTCCCAGGAGAAGGGCGAAGACGCGGCAGTCCTCCATTTGGTAGCACCGGGGGAGCAGGAGGAAGCCTAGCCCCGACCAATCTGCGCCGGCAGTCTTCACACAAGATTCGCAATTCCCTCACAAGGCCTCACCTCTTTTGCTGATCCATATCAGTGCGTCGATCGCTTAGTATGACCAAAGCCCCGGCGACAGGAAGGTTGTGCGGCCTGTGGCTCCGCTGTCGTTCCGGGACAAGGGAGGGTGATGGCTCGATGCAGCGGAAAGGCCAAACTTCCCTATCCAAGGGAGCCGCTGCCCCACGAGGCGACAAGAGGACAGTCATCTTCGTAGGACATGCCCGCCTGCCTCAAAGCCTGGCCGGGCGGGATGCTTCCCCCGTGGTCTCAGTGGAGGTGGAGGCTGATATGGCTACCGGCACTATCCTCGGGGCCACTGCTAAGGGCGTTCCCTCACTCGGTGCAAAGCTGGTGGAGGAGGTGCTGGCCGGTCGCAGCTTGGAACATGGGTCCCAGGAGGCTATGGACGAAGTTAGGCGGCGTTATGTCTGCCCTTCCCACAAGGCCCTTCGCACAGCGGTAGCGAACGCTTACGATGCTTATCACCGACATCGTGACCAAGGGTCACGCAGCCCTTAGACGTTGCTCTTTGAGCGATGATTTGGTTTCCAGGGGCAACAGAGACGATTCCCACGGGGGCCGAGGACAGGAGCGAGTGCTGATGGCCGTCCGCGCCAACGTCTTGGTTGTCGATGGTGAGCCCGATATCTGCCGGGCCCTGGAGAAGGTGTTACAGGGGGAGAGGTTCCGGTCGATGACGGCGACCACCGGCTGCCAGGCCCTGGAACTCGTAAAGTTCGGGCCGCCCTTTAGCATGGCCCTCATCGGCGGCAAACTGCCCGACATGGACGGTCTGAAGCTGGCCTCCCTGGTCAGAAGGATCGACCCTCGGGTGGCCATTGTCCTGATTTCAGGCAATTTCTACCGGGAGCGTAGGCTCATCGCCGAGGACCTGCAACGAGGCGCCTACGCTGGATGCATCGCCAAGCCCTTCGATGCGAGCGAAGTGCGTCTGGTGGTCAAGAAGGTGTCGAGGGCTCACCGACGGTCGTGGCGATCTGCCCTCCCCCTGGCGATGATTGGGCGATGCTTCGGTCTACGACCTCTCTTACCGGCAGATCATGAAAGTGATTAGCAACCTCGGATTTCTCACAGGACATGCGAGGATAAGGAGGGCACCTATGCAAAGCGAACCCACAGCGCATGAGAGCGGCAAGCGGCGCTCACAGCGGTCGTCGGACGTGCTACAAGAGTATTTGAAGGGATTGGACAGCGAGCACGCCAATCTGGTGGCGCAGCGCGAGTACCTCCAAGCCAAGCTCGACTTGGTCGAGCGACAGAAGGCTAACCTTCAGGAAGTCATCGATATTGAAGGGAAGC
>CAZSHQ010000124.1:0-2585 GCA_964606995.1 uncultured Dehalococcoidia bacterium
ACGAGCGCACCGAAGAGGCGACAGCCACAGGTGCCGAGATCGTCGCTACTGCTTGTCCCTTCTGCTTGCAGATGTTCGAGGACGGCATCGGCGCCGTGCCTGAAGCGGCCGAGCGCGAGATGAAGGTCTACGACGTGGTGGAACTGCTAGATATGGCGGTGGCCCCTGCGCCCGCCACTCCCGAGGCAGCCAAGGCCGACCCGCAGCAGGGTCAGGCCGCGGAGCCACCTCAGTGAGGGGTGGGCGAGTGGCTACCTCTGTGGCCCTTGTGGGTTTGACGGAGCAGGGCGTGCGCGGCGCCATCGAGATCATCGGCGGTTTGCTGTAGCGCCTGCCAGCAGGCGGGCTCAGCAATCTTACAAGTTTGGGCGATAAAACCGTGCCCCGCCCCAAGGCAGGCGGGGCTGAGGGAGGAGGTACATCATGCTTCACATGATTTGCTGCGTCAAGCAGGTGCCCGACCCGGAGACGCCTGCTTCCCAGTTCAAGGTGGACGAGGCCGCCAAGAAGGTGTTGCCGGTGCCAGGCATCGATCCGGTGGCCGACGAGTTCGCTATCCTGGGGGTGGAGGCCGCTCTGCGCATCCGCGAGGCCCTGGGCGAGGCCAAGATCACTATCCTTTGCCTAGGCGCCGAGGCTGCTCGCGATGCCGTCAAGAAGGCCCTGGCCATGGGTGCCGATGAGGGCGTGCAGCTCACCGATAAGGCTTTCGAAGATGGAGACAGCTTCGCTACCGCCCGTGCTCTAGCGGCGGCTATCAAGAAGCTGGAGCCCTTTGATCTCGTCCTTTGTGGTCGGCAGGCGCCGGACTGGGACGTAGGCGTGACGCCGTCCATCATCGCCGACCTGCTGGGCCTGCCCTGCGTGACCCGTGCCAGTGACGTAAAAGTCAGCGACGGCACCCTACAGGTGGAACGGGTGCTCCTGGACGGCTTCGAGACGGTGGAGACCAGCCTTCCCGCTGTGGTTAGCATCAGCAACGAGCTGGGTGAGCCACGTTACCCCCAGTTGCGACAGATCATGGCCGCTGCCAAGAAGCCGGTATCCGTCTGGTCGGCGGCCGACCTGGGCGTGGACCCCTCGCAGGTGGGTGCCGCTGGCTCTGTCCTCTCTTTGGACCGCCTGTACGTGCCTGTGCACGAGGCCAAATGCGAGTTCATCGAGGGAGAGACCATGGACGAAGCCGCCGAGAAGATGGCCACCAAGCTTCGGGAAGCGAAGCTCATCTAGGGGCCTGCCTGGGCCGAAGGTCGGCCGACCTGGCGGCCCCGGCAGGCAGACCGGAGCAAGGAGAGATGCACGATGGCTAACGAAAGCGGAATACTGGTTGTTGCGGAGGTGGCCGAGGGTGCCCTGGCCGCTATCACCTCGGAGGTGTTAGGCGCCGCTCGGCGGCTGGCCGACGAGCTAGGCCAGCCTGTCCAGGCAGCCCTTCTGGGGCAGGGGGTGGAGCCCCTGGCCCAGGGGTTGATCGCCGCGGGGGCGGATAAGGTCTATGTGGCGGACAATCCTATCCTGGCGGAATACCAGAGCGATGCCTTTGTCCCGGCGGTCGAGAAGGTCTGCCGCGAAGCCAATCCGTCCATCGTCGTTCTGGGCCAGACCGATATCGGACGTGACTTGGCCCCTCGCCTGGCCTATCGCTTGGAGACAGCGGTGGCCATGGACTGCCTCGACCTGGCCATCAGCGACGGCCGTCTGGTGATGACCCGCGCCTGCTATGGGGGCAACGCCAATGCTCAGCATACCTGCAAGACCATGCCCCAAATGGCCACCGTCAGGGTCAAGTCGCAGGAGCCTCTAGCACCGGACACCTCTCGCCAAGGGGAGGTGAGCAAGGTAGCTGCCGACATTGATCCCTCCGCTGTGCGCACCAAGATCACCGGTAGGCGCAAGGAGGAGGCAGAGGGCATACGTCTGGAGGACGCCGAGGTGATCGTGGGCGGAGGCCGTGGTATGGGCAGCACCGAGGCATTCCAGACGCTGGAGGAACTGGCCGACCTGATGAAGGGCGCGGTAGGCGCCACCCGCGCTGCCTGCGACATGGGCTGGTATCCAATACCAAAGCAAATAGGACTCACCGGCAAAGTGGTCAGCCCAACCCTCTACATAGCAGTGGCTATTTCCGGTGCTAGCCAGCACATGGCTGGCCTCAGTGGGGCCAAGAACATCATCGCCATCAACAAAGACCCCGAGGCCGGCATCTTCCGTTACTGTCGCTACGGCATTGTGGGCGACTGGAAGACGGTTGTTCCGCCCTTCTTGAACAAGGTTCGCCAACTAAAAGCAGGATAGGGTTTTCTTTCGCAAACAGAAGGGGCATGAGCCCGCAGAGGCCCGGGCCCATGCCCCTTTTGGTTTGACCTTCAGCAGGAACCGTTACCACGATCAAGGATCGCTTACCTGGCGGTAGGCGCGTCGGTTTCCCTTATAACCGATTTCTTGTAACATGGACATGGTTATGTTTGTGATAGGTCTCACCGGAGGCATTGGCAGCGGCAAGTCCACCGTTTCGGACATGCTGCGCGCCAAGGGTGCAGCTACCGTCTACGCCGACCAGATAGGCCACGAGGTCTATCGGCCGG
>CAZSHQ010000125.1:0-2402 GCA_964606995.1 uncultured Dehalococcoidia bacterium
CGTTCCTGCCCATCAAGTACCACCGGGTGGAGGTGGAGATCGACAACCAGGTGGCCCGGGTGGAGATCGACCAGGCCTTTCTCAACGAAGGCGACTTCGAGCTGGAGGCTACCTACGTTTTCCCCCTGCCTGAAGACGCCGCCATATCCGAGTTCGCCATGTACGTGGATGGCGAGCGCCTGGAGGGACGCATCCTGGACAAGGAGAAGGCCCGCGCCATCTACGAGGATATCGTGCGCAGGCGGCAGGACCCGGCCCTGCTGGAGTACGTGGGCCGCAATATGTTCCAGGCGCAGGTGTTCCCCATACCGGCGCATAGCGAACGGCGTATCCAGATCGCCTACACCGAGGTGCTGAGCCAGGATAGCGGCCTCGTTCGCTTTGTCTACCCCCTGAACACGGAGAAATTCTCGCCTCGTCCGCTGGAAGAGGTGACCATCAGCGTGGACGTGCGCTCCCAGGCCCCGATCAAGGCCGTCTACTCGCCCAGCCACGACATAGCCATCAGCCGCCAGAGCGAGACGCACGTCACGGCTAGCTATGAGGCCAGCGACGTGACCCCCAGCACCGACTTCGAGCTGTTCTACACCCTCTCCGCCGAGGACATCGG
Source organism: uncultured Dehalococcoidia bacterium (assembly GCA_964606995.1). Taxonomy (GTDB): domain Bacteria; phylum Chloroflexota; class Dehalococcoidia; order SM23-28-2; family SM23-28-2; genus SM23-28-2. The sequence goes on from CAZSHQ010000125.1 coordinate 611, forward strand.
GGCGAGCCTCATCACCTACCGCCAGGGGGATGAGGACGGTTTCTTCCTCCTGCTGGTGGCGCCGAAGGCGGACTTCGGCCAGCAGGAGGTGGTGGCCAAGGACGTGATGGTGGTGGTGGACGTCTCGGGCAGCATGGCCGGGGAGAAGCTGGAGCAGGCCCAGGAGGCCGTGCAGTTCATCCTCGACCACCTCAACCCCGACGATCGCTTCAACATTCTGGCCTTCAGCACCAGCGTTGACCTCTATGCGTCGACCCTCCAGAGCGCCAGCCGGGCTGACGACGCCGAGGACTTCGTTCGAGGGCTGACGGCCCTCGGCGGCACCAACATCAACGATGCCCTTCTGGAGGCGCTGGAGAAGCTGCCCGGTCAGCGGCCGGAGATCATCATCTTCCTGACCGATGGCCTGCCCACCGTGGGCGTTGAGGAGGCGGGGCCGATCATCGCCAACGTTCGGGAGGCTGCTGGCCCGACGGTAAGGCTGTTCGCCTTTGGCGTGGGCGATGACGTGAACACTGTGCTGCTGGACAGCATCGCCCAGGAGAATCGGGGCGCCAGTGACTACGTGCGGCCGGGCGAAGACATCGCCCGGACAGTGTCGGGGTTCTACGAGAAGGTGAGCACGCCCGTGCTCACGGACATCAGCCTGGACTTCGGGGCGATCAGCGTCCTCGACGTGTATCCCCAGCCCCTGCCCGACCTGTTCGCTGGCTCCCAGCTTGTCGTCGTGGGGCGCTACCGAGGCGAGGGAACGGTCACCCTGGGCCTCAGCGGCGTGGCGAATGGGGAGGAGCAGACCTTCTCCTACGCCGGCCAGGTCTTTCCGGCCGAGTCCAGGGGGATGGACTTCCTGCCTCGCCTGTGGGCCACCCGCAAGATCGGCTACCTGCTGAACCAGATACGCCTGTACGGGACGGAGCAGGAGCTTGTGGATGAGATCGTCGACTTGAGCCTGCGCTATGGGGTGATGACCCCCTACACATCCTTCCTGGTGGAGGAGGAGGAATTCGAGATCTTCTCCCAAGAGGGGCGAGAGAAGGCCGCTTCGGACCTGGGGCAGGACATACCAGGGATTATGGCGCCCGTATCCGGCGCTTCTGCTGTGGAGGGCGCTGAAACCATCGAGGAGTACCGCCAGGCTCAGGCGGTGGCGGACAGCGGGTCGGCCAGGGCCAAGGCGGTGGGCGACAAGACCTTCGTCCAGCGCGACGACGCCTGGATCGACAGCCGCTATCAGGAAGGCATGGACATCACCAAGATCGGCTTCGCCAGCGACAACTACTACCAACTCCTGGGGCAGCGATCCGATTGGGGCCCCTACTTTGCCCTGGGCGAGCACGTGATCTTCGTGGTCGACGGCCAGGCCTACGAGGTCGCTGAGGGCGATTACGCGCCGGTGGAGGTCCTCCCCTCCAAGCCGGACGCTCCCGACCCTCTGGGGCCAAACTCAGACCGTCTGCTGCCTGCGCCCGTCGACGGTGACGGCGGCACCAACTGGGCGCTTGTGGCGGCTCTCATCGCCGTTGGGGCTGTCGCGGTAGCAGGGATAGGCGGTCTCCTGTCGTGGAGCAGGATTCGCCACAGTAAGGAAGGCTCGCAGAGCTAGAAGGGGCTGTTCGGCAAGACAGAGCGTAGCGCCTGCCCTCCCGCTGCCCTTGGTCAGGGAGAAGGCCACGTCGCGGTCGAGGCGGATGTCGTGGGCCAGGTAGACCCGCTTCTTGCCAGCCTGGACTATCGTTTCCCCCGCCCCGGTGCTCTCGCAGGCGCCAACTGCCTGTCTTTGCTCGCTGCC
>CAZSHQ010000126.1:0-2224 GCA_964606995.1 uncultured Dehalococcoidia bacterium
CTACCTGAAGCAGATGTGCGACGACATCGGCTACGCCGTGGTGGCCGACATCGAGTCCCTCCCCTCCCGCATCACCACCCTGTACAGGCGGCTCACGGAGTAGGACGCGACGGGGGCGCCGGGGCCTAGGGACCGACCGGTCGCATCCCCGCGGCTATCTCCTTCACGGCGTCCACGTCCACCTCTTCGGTCAGGAGGGCGTATCCGGGAGGGGGGCCGCCCGGGCCGACAGCGGTCATGGCCGCCCCCAGGCTCACTTCCGCGCTGAAGGGGCTTTGGGTGCCGGCGGGGGGCCTCGTCAAGGGCGCATACAGGGTCCCCTCTAGGTCTCCGAAGGCCGTTGTCTCGGGCCCGATTCCCTGCTGGCTGGCGAGCCTGGTAATGGCGGCTCCAAGGGAGACCCCCAGGCTGCCTTGCATCAGCCTCACGGACGCTCCCTCTTCGGGGTTTGTGAAGGTGGCGTCAACTTCTCCTGGCCACTGGTCCGGAGGAGGCGTAGCGGCACCGGGTGCGAACTCGAAAAGCCGGGCCCCCAACTCCTCCAGTTGGAACCCCTCCGGCAGGAAGGTGGGACAGAAGACAGGAAACCAGACCTGTCCCTGGGCTTCGAGGAACCGCTCGGTGGAGTCAGCGGCGCATGTTACCATCGCTTCTGGGGAGGGGCTGGCCGCAGCGGCCGGCGTGGGAGTCTCCACCGCCGGCGGCGTTGGAGTCTCTGCCAGGGGAGTGACCGCCCCTGGGCTGGCAGCGGGCGACGTTGCAGGGCTCGGCTCCGGCGCGGCTTCCTCCTCGCACGCGCCTGCCAGGAGCGCCAGTCCGAGCAGCATTAGCAACAGTACTCTACGCATTGGACCTCTCCTTTCCCTTTGCCCGATCGCCGGAGCTCCGCGCCAGCAGAGCCCGCCGCAGGACCGCCAGCGCCGTGGTGACGGCTCGCCGTTTGATGGCCGCCCGGCTCTGGGCGAAGGTGTAGCTGATCGCCTGGGGCACCCGCCCGTCGTCCAGGGCGATGTGGACAGTGCCCACCGGCTTCCCGCCTGGCGGCGGGTCGGGGCCGGCCACGCCCGTGATGCCGATGCCGAAGTCGGCGCCCAGCCGCTCGCGGGCGGCGCGGGCCATGTCCCGGGCCACCTCCTGGCTCACCACCCCGTGCTGGCGGACAAGCTCTTCGTTCACCCCCAGGGCTATCTTCATCCCGGCCGTGTAGGCGACGAAGCCGCCCTTGAAGTAGCTCGAGCTGCCCGCCACGTCGGTGATGGTGCTGGCCAGCAGCCCGCCCGTGCACGACTCCATCGTGGCCACGCTCAGACCTCGCTCTCGCAGCATCGACCCCACGGCTGCCTCCAGCGTCTCGTCGTCGGCGCCCCAGATGGTCTTGCCCAGGATGCCTCGCGCCTCCTCCTCCATGGGCGCGATGAGGCGCTGGGCCTCTTCGTGGCTGGCGGCCTTGGCGGTGATGCGTAAATGCACGCCGTCGGCCTTGGCGTAGACAGCCAGGCTGGGATTGGTGGAGCGGAGCAGGGGGCCGGCCATCTCGTCGACACTTCCTTCACCGATGCCCATCGTCTTCAGCGTGCGGGAGACGATAACCCCGCCCGTCATCAGCTTGGCCAGCCTGGGGGCCACCTCCTTCTCCCACATGCGCTCCATCTCTACCGGCGGGCCGGGCATGGCCACCAGAATCCGCCCCTCGCGCTCCACCCACCAGCCGGGGGCGGTGCCCCGCGGGTTAGCGATCGGACGGGCCGAGGGGATGAGGGTGGCCTGCTTGACGTTGCGCTCGGGCATGACGAGGCCGCGGCTGGCGAAGAAGGCGCGAAGCTGGGCCTCCAGCTCCCCGTCCACCGACAGGGGCTCGTCCAGGACGGCAGCGATGGCCTCGCGGGTCAGGTCGTCCTCGGTGGGGCCGAGCCCGCCCGTGGTGAGGATGAGGTCGGAGCGCTCCCAGGCGCGGCGGATGGCCTCGCTGAGGCGGTCCAGGTTGTCGCCCACCTGGGTCATCCAGTAGAGGTCGATGCCCAAGGCAGGCAGGCGAGAGGCGATGTACTGGGCGTTGGTGTCCAGGATCTCACCCAGGAGGATCTCGGTGCCAATGGAGACAATCTCGGCTCTCATGGAAGCAGCGCCAGGATAGGCCAAGGCGATCGCCTCGTCAAGACGGCGAGCACATGGTAGCATGGAGCGGAGGTCATACAGTGACGAAACGAGCTGGCAACCGCCGATC
>CAZSHQ010000127.1:0-2184 GCA_964606995.1 uncultured Dehalococcoidia bacterium
CCTCGGGGATGCGGAAGCCGCCGCCGATCTCCACCGCCTGGCCGCGGGAGATGATCACCTCTCGCTCCTTGGTCAGGGCGGTGAGGGCCAGAAGGACAGCGCCAGCGTTGTTGTTGACCGCCATCGCTGCCGGGGCGCCGGTGATCTGGCACAGGAGGACCTCCAGGTGCGCCAGGCGATGGCCTCGTTCGCCCTCCGTCAGGTCGAACTCCAGGTTGCTGTAGCCACGCGATACTGCCTCCATGGCCGCTATGGCCTCCGGCGAGAGAGGGGCACGTCCCAGGTTGGTGTGGATGATCACGCCGGTGGCGTTGATCGCCGGCCGCAGGGTGGGCTGGAGTAGAAGCTCGGCACGAGCTAGCACCGACTCCACCAGCACTTCGGTTGACGGGCACTCATGGCCGGCGGCGATGGCTCGGCGGGCCTCTTGCAGTTGCTGGCGGACCAGCTCGGCCACACCGTCGCTGGCGATCCGCGAGACGAGGGGCCGGATGCGCCGGTGGGCCAGGAGACGGCTCACGCTGGGCAGGTTGCGAAATGGACTGGTCATGGCAACCTCGAACAGAATCCGGAAAGTGCTCCTATTCTACCATATCGAACGGCTTCGCTTGACCGTCGTGTGCCACTCCCCTATCATGGGCTCGGAGCTAGATTTGGAGGTCTATCTATGATCAATTTGCGCATTCCCGGCCCTACGCCTGTTCCGCCCGAGGTGCTGGAGGCGAACGCTCGCCCCATGATCAACCATCGCGGGCGGGAGTTCGCCGACATCCTCGACCGGGTGACCAGTCGTCTCAAGGAATTCTTCCTGACGAAGAACGACCTGTTCATCCTCACCACCTCCGGGACCGGCGCTATGGAGGCGGCGGTGGTCAATACCCTGTCGCCCGGCGACCGTGTGCTGGTGATCTCCATCGGTGCTTTCGGTGATCGCTTTGCGAACATCGCCAAGGCCTACAGCGCTGAGGTGAGTCGGCTCGATTACGAGTGGGGCAAGGCCGCCGACCCCGAGGACGTGCGGCGCGCCCTGGCTGCTGACCCGGCCATTAAGGCGGTGCTGGTGACCCACAACGAGACATCCACGGGCGTCACCAACCCGCTGGAGGACATCGCCCGTGTGGTGCGGGAGTTCGACAAGCTGCTGCTGGTGGATGCCGTAAGCAGCCTAAGCGCCATTCCTGTCCGTACCGACGATTGGGGGCTGGACTTCGTGGCTACCGCCTCTCAGAAGGGGTGGATGGTGCCGCCGGCTCTGGGCATGGTCTCGGTGGGCCCGCGTGCCTGGGAGGCTCATGCCAAGGCCAAGATGCCCCGTTTCTACATGGACATTACGGCTGCCAAGGACTACCTTGGCCGTGGTCAGACGCCCTGGACACCCGCCATCTCCGTCTTCTACGGCCTCGAGTTGGCCCTGGACATAATGGCCCGGGAGGGTCTGGAGAACATCTTCGCTCGCCATCGGCGCATAGGCCAGTTCGTGCGCGACGGCGTGAAGGCGCTGGGGCTGGAGCTGTTCGCCGACCAGCGCTTTGCCTCCGATACGGTAAGCGCTGTCAAGGTGCCCGAGGGGGTGGACGGCAAGGCCCTTCAGAAGCTCTGCGAGGACGAGTACGACCTGATAATCGCCGGCGGCCAGGCCAAACTAGCCGGCAAGATCTTCCGCATCGGCCACCTGGGCTTCGTGTCAGAGGGGGACGTACGAGCGGCTCTGGACGTGCTGGCCAAGGCCCTGCCACGGGTAGGATTCGCCGTCCCTGCCGCTGGCTCGGGAGGGTAAACGCTTAGTGGCCGCCAAGGTCCTGGTCTGTGACCCGATAGCCGAGGACGGTGTCAAGGCGCTGAAGGACTTCGGCGCTGAGGTAGACGTGCGCCTGGGCATGTCGCCCGGGGAACTGGTCTCTGTCATCGGCGAGTATGACGGCCTCGTCGTCCGCAGCGAGACGAAGATAACGGCCGAGGCTATCGCTGCGGCCAACAGGCTGCAGATCATCGGGCGGGCCGGGATCGGCGTGGACAACATCGATGTGGACGCTGCCACTCAGCGGGGCATCCTGGTGGTCAACGCCCCGACCGGCAACATCATCTCGGCCGTCGAGCATACGATCGCCCTGATGCTGGCCCTGGCGCGCAACATCCCCCAGGCCAACGCCTCTCTCAGGGGCGGCAAGTGGGATCGCAAGCGCT
>CAZSHQ010000128.1:0-1881 GCA_964606995.1 uncultured Dehalococcoidia bacterium
CCGACAGGAAGCCCAGGTCGCCCAGGCGGGTGACCACGAAGGCCTTGGTGGCCGCTGCCCTCGCCGCCGGTCGCTCGAACCAGAAGCCGATGAGCAGGTAGGAGCAGAGGCCGACCAGTTCCCAGAAGAGGTAGAGCATGATCAGGTTCTCGGCCAGCACCAGGCCCAGCATGGAGGCCGTGAACAGCGACATGAAGGCGAAGTAGCGGGAGTAGCCGGGGTCGCCGTGCATGTAGCCCTGGGAGTACACCTGCACCAGCAGGGAGACGGAGGTGACCACCATCAGCATGATGGCCGTCAGGCCGTCCACCGTCAGGCCCAGGTTCACCGTCAAGGAGCCGATGGTCAGCCATTCGTGGGTCGGGAAGCCCAGGTTGGCGCCTTCCTCCTGGACGACGCTGTCCAGCACCCACAACGAGAAGAGGAAGGAGATAGCGATGGCAGCGATGGTGATGTAGCCGCTGCGTTGCGGCCAGCGGCGAGCGAAGAGGCTGATGATGACGAACGAAGAGAGAGGCAGCAGGAAGATGGCCCAGACGACAGCTTCAGGGACAGTGTTCAGCATTGTTCGCTTCTAGATCTTCCTCAGGATCTCCTTGGCCACGTGCAGCTTGCCTTGAGGCACGTACAGCTTGCGCGGCTCTAGCTCGCCCGCCTCGCTCCACTCCCCCGATAAGGGCACCACCCGCACGGCCAGACCCTCGGCGTTGAACAGCTCCTTCCATGTCTCGGCTATGTAGCCGTTCTTGACCTCCATCAGCTCCACCCACATAGCGCCCTACCACCTCATCAGATTGATCTTGTCGATGTCGATAGTCTCCCGGTTGCGGTAGACCAGTACCGCCAGGGCCAGGGCCAGCGCTGCCTCGGCGGCCGCCACCGTGATCACGAACACCACGAATACATGCCCGGCGATCGGCTGGGGCGACTCGGCGAAGCGAGAGAAGGCGATCAGCGTCAGGTTCACGGCGTTGAACATGAGCTCGATGCCCATGAGGATGCCCACCGCATTGCGCTTGGCCAGGGCTACATACAGGCCGATGGAGAAGAGGATGGCTCCCACCAGGAGATAGTGGCTCAGCTCCACCGACACCGCCTAGTCCTCCCGCACCAGCACGATAGCCCCCACCATCGCCGCCAAGAGGACCACGGAGGCGATCTCGAAGGGCAGGACATACTTGTCGAGCAGCGCCTCGCCGATGGCTTCGGCCGTCTCCGGGAAGGCGCCGCGAGTAGCCTCGTTCCAGTCGGTGACCAGGACAATCGCCCCCATGGTGACAGCGACCAGCGCCGCCACCACCAGGCCGGGCACCTGGAGGAAGGTCTCGGCGTTGTCGCGAGCCGCTCTCGGCGTGAGGAGAATGGCGAACAGGATCAGCACAGAGATGGCACCGGCGTAGATCAGGATCTGGGTGACCGCCACGAAATCGGCGGAGAGGGTGAGGTACAGGCCGGCCACACCGATGAAGCTCAGGATCAGGAACAGAACCGCGTGAATAAGGTTGCGGGCGGCCACCACCATCAGGGCCGCCGCCACCGCTATCACCGACAGCATCCAGAACGCTACGATGGAACCGACATCTTCCACCAGCGCGCTCCCCTAGGCCTCCTGCCCGTAGACGACAGCCCCCAGCTCCTTGACCAGCCGAGCCCGCGTCGGTCGCCACTGAGGCCGGCCTCGGCCCAGGAATCGGGCCCAAGCCACTATCAGACCCACGGCCAGCACCAGGTTGCCGATGGCAAAGGCAGGCAGCACCGCCTCCGCCGCCAGCTCGTTCTCCTGCCAGAGAAGCACCTCCAGGCCAGCAAAGAAGATGTTGATCAGCGCCAGAGGCAGGAGGAACTTCCAGGCGAAGCCCATGAGCTGGTCGATGCGCAGGC
>CAZSHQ010000129.1:0-1848 GCA_964606995.1 uncultured Dehalococcoidia bacterium
TGGCCAAGGTGAGCATCGTGGGCGCAGGGATGCAGAGCGGACCCGGCTACGCGGCCACGATGTTCCGCACCCTGTTCGACAAGGGGATCAACATCGAGCTGATCACCACCAGCGAGATCCGGATCACCTGCATCATCGACGAGTCGAAGGTGACCGAGGCCGTGCGCGCCCTCCACAAGGCGTTCGAGCTGGAGGAGCCAGACTAGGCCACCTGGCTATAGGACAACCGAAAAGGGGCGCCTTTGCGGCGCCCCTTCTGCTCCTGTCCTATCGGTTGCTTCTAGCGATCGTCGCCTCCGATGGACTACAGGTCTCCCACGGGCCGACCGTTGCTGAAGGCCTGCACACCCGCAAGATCGGGGATGCGCTCGAAGAGTATGCGCTCGATGCCCGCCCTGAGAGTAATCGTGGCCATGGGGCAGCCAGCGCAGGCGCCTACCATCTCCAGCTTGACGATGCCGTCCTCGCTAACCTCCAACAACTCGACGTTGCCGCCGTCGGCCCGAAGAGCTGGCCGGATCTCGTCCAGCACCTCCTCGACGACCTCAGTAGTTATCTTTGCCATGAGTCTCCTCTCGTCCTCAGGTCAAACCCCTCACAAAAAGCATAACCTACCCGTGAGACGAGCGTCAATTCAGGGCCGCCCGCACCGTGGGCACCACCTCGCGGGCGTAGGTCTCAAGGTCGGCGTCCAGACCGCGGGACGAAGGAATAGGCACGAGGATGAGGTGGCGAACGCCGGCCTCCACGTACTGGCCCAGCCGCTCGGCGCACTGGTCGGGCGTGCCCAGCACGCAGTAGCGGTCGACGATGCGGTCGAAGGGCTGGTTGTAGCGGATGCTGAGGTCCTGGATGGCGCGCTGGCGGGCCTCCTCATAGGTATCGGCCACGCAGATGAACTGATACATGCCGGGCTCGATGGTGGTCGGGTCGCGTCCGCGCTGCTGGGCGAAGGCTGAGAGCTTCTCCAGGCTGTCGCGATAGCGCTCCGGGCTGAACAGATAGGGCATGTAGCCATCGCCGAGCCTGGCCGCCCGCTTCATAGCCGCCTCCGAGCGCCCGGCGACCCAGATGGGGGGTCCGGGCTTCTGGACGGGCTTGGGCTGCATGTTGGCGTCCTCCAGACGGAAGAAACGCCCCTCGTGGTTGACGCCCGATTCGCTCCACAGCCTGCGCATCACCTCGATGGCCTCATCGGTTCGCCTGCCGCGCTCCTTCACGGGCACGCCGCAGGCCACGAACTCGCGGGGGAATTCGCCGCCGACACCGACGCCCAGGATGATACGGCCGTTGGAGATGATGTCCAGGCTGGCCACCTCCTTGGCCACTACAGTGGGGTGCCTGAGCGGCAAGAGGAGGACGGCCGAGCCCAGGAGGATGCGCTGGGTGCGGGCTGCGAAGGCAGCCAGCACGGTAATGGCATCGAAGGTGGGCACATAGAAAAGCATGTGCTCGCTAATCCAGAGGGAATCGAAGCCGAGCTCCTCCACCCGCTGGGCCTGCTCGAGGGGCATCGGCCACACGAACACACCGAACTTTACCTCAGGCATGGGGCTTGCCTCCTGTTGGTTGACAGCGTGCTGGCGGAGCCATGATCGCGACGCCCTTGCTCGCCAAGCATCAAGTATACTATCACAAGCGGCGTCCGGGCTGCCGCCGGGGATCCAGACGACCCCGCCACTGGACTGGAGAGAGCAAAGGCAAGAGGACAAGCGCTTGCCCACAGCCGTGTGGTGAGCTGCCAAAAATTCCCGGGGAGATTAACATAAGCTATGCACAGCGCCCGCTTGCGGCTGCTATAATACCCTTTGCGCGCCCCAAAGGAACAAATGTTTACGCACCTTCACC
>CAZSHQ010000130.1:0-1831 GCA_964606995.1 uncultured Dehalococcoidia bacterium
CGGGCGGGCTGCAGGCCGCCTGGCCAAAGCGGGCCAACAGGGGGCCCATGACCATAAAGCTAGCCCGCAGGTTCACCACCTGCTCCGTGGGTGGGGAGAAGGAGACAATGCGCTCGGCCCTGAGGCGCAGCGCTGAGGGCGACGGCCTTTCGACCTCCGCACCCAGGCTCTCCAGCACCTGGGCCATGAACCTGACGTCACCGATGGCAGGGACGTTCTCCAGATAGCACTCTTCGGGCATCAAGAGGGAAGCAGCCATGGCAGCCACGGCCGCGTTCTTGGAGCCGCTTACCTCCGCCGTGCCTTGGAGCCTATGCCCACCCTCGATGATGAAGCGCTCGCCTGCCATGAGCCTATCCCATGCCGGAGGAAGAACGCCGAGCCTAGCCCGCCGGCGGCGGGGCGCCGCGGCGACGCCGCCGCATCTGCTCGGTCGCCTTGAGGCGCACGAGGGCCCGCTTGAGGGCCATTTCCGCCTGCACCATGTCGACGGTCGCCTCCCGCGAGGCCAGGCGCTCCTCGGCGCGGCGGCGAGCCTCCTCCACCCGTGCCACGTCGATCTCCTCCCCCCTCTCAGCGGCATCGGCCAGGATGGTCACCCGATTCTCCCGCACCTCGATGAAGCCGCCCGTGATAGCCATGGTCGTCTCTTCCCCGCCCTTAACGACGCGCAGTACCCCCGGCTGGATCGTGGTCAAAAGAGGCGCGTGCAGGGGCAGAACCCCCAGCTCGCCCTCGATGCCGGGGACGATCAGCCGCTCGACGTCCTCTTCGGAGAAGACGACCCTCTCGGCGGTGACGATGTCAACTTTCAGGTTAGGCACCGGTTGATGCCCCCCTGGGCCCTGCCTCGGCCGCTTCCTTCTCCATCTGCTCGGCCTGCTCGGCTGCCTCCTCGATGGTGCCCACCATGTAGAAGGCCTGCTCCGGCAGGTGGTCCCACTCGCCGTTTAGGATCTCCTTGAAGCCGCGCACCGTCTCGCGGACGGGCACGTACTTGCCGGCGCGGCCGGTGAAGGCCTCGGCCACGAACATGGGCTGGGAGAGGAAGCGCTGAATCTTGCGGGCGCGCATCACCGTCAGCTTGTCCTCCTCCGACAGCTCCTCCATGCCCAGGATGGCGATGATGTCCTGGAGTTCCCGATAGCGCTGGAGTACGACCTGCACGCCACGGGCCACCTGGTAGTGCTCCTCCCCCACGATGCGCGGGTCGAGGATGCGGGAGAAGGAGGTCAGGGGATCGACGGCGGGATAGATCCCCTGCTCGGAGATGGCCCGGTCCAGGGCGACAACCGCGTCCAGGTGGCCGAAGGTGGTGACGATTCCGGGGTCGGTGTAATCGTCGGCGGGCACGTAGATGGCCTGGAAGGAGGTGATAGAGCCCCGCTTGGTGGAGGTGATGCGCTCCTCCAGGGCGCCGACGTCGGTGGAGAGGGTGGGCTGATAGCCCACCGCCGATGGCATCCGCCCCAGCAGAGCGGAGACCTCCATGTTGGCCAGGATGTAGCGATAGATGTTATCGATGAACAGGAGAACGTCCTGCCCCTCCACGTCGCGGAAGTACTCGGCCATGGTGACGCCGGTGAGGCCGACGCGGGCCCGCACGCCCGGCGGCTCGTTCATCTGGCCGAAGACGAGGACGGTCTTGTCGATGACGCCCGATGCCTTCATCTCGAACCAGAGGTCATTACCCTCGCGGGAGCGCTCGCCAACGCCGGCAAAGACGGATGTGCCGCCGTGCTCGCGAGCGATGTTGCGGATGAGCTCCATAATGACGACGGTCTTGCCCACGCCAGCGCCGCCGTAGGCGCCCACCTTGCCGCCCCTGGGG
>CAZSHQ010000131.1:0-1730 GCA_964606995.1 uncultured Dehalococcoidia bacterium
AAGCGGCCAAGGCCGGCGTGCGCAGCGCTGGCGGCACCCCTTTCGAGGTGAACGTCCCCGGCGTGGGCGACGGCATCGCCATGGGCCACATCGGCATGCGCTACAGCCTGGCCAGCCGCGAGGTCATCGCCGATGGCGTGGAGTGCATGGCCATGGCTCACGCCTTCGACGCCCTGGTGTTCGTCACCAATTGCGACAAGATTGTCCCGGGAATGCTCATGGCAGCGCTGCGGCTCAATCTGCCCTGCATCTTCGTCTCCGGTGGGCCGATGCTGGCCGGCCAGTGGCAGGGCCAGGCGGTGGACCTGGCCACCGTCTTTCAGGCGGTGGGTCTGGTGAGCAAGGGAGACATGTCGGAGGAGGAACTGGGGCGGCTGGAGGAGGTGGCCTGTCCCACCTGCGGCTCCTGCGCCGGCATGTTCACCGCCAACACCATGAACTGCGCCACGGAGGCCCTGGGGCTGGCCCTGCCCGGCAACGGCACCATCCCCGCCGTGGACTCTGCCCGCATTCGCCTGGCGAAGGAGGCGGGAGCCCAGGTGATGGAGGTCCTCGAGTGTGACCTGCGGCCGCGACAGATTGTGACCAGCGATGGCATTCGGAACGCCCTGGCGGTGGATACGGCCCTGGGCGGGAGCACGAACTCCATACTCCACCTGCTAGCCATCGCCCACGAGGCGGGGGCGGATTTCCCTCTGAAAATGGTGAACGAGATCAGCGCCGGTACGCCCCAGTTGTGTCGCCTGAGCCCGGCGGGGCCTCACCACGTGGAGGACCTCCATCGGGCTGGTGGCATTGCGGCCGTCATGAAGGAGATAGAGTCGGTCTTGCACACGGAGGTGCCCACGGTCACGGGCAGGACGGTGGGCGAGAACATCGCCGCCGCCGAGGTGCACGACCGCACCGTGATCCTCCCCTTCGCCGAGCCCCACTCTCCCAGGGGCGGTCTGACCGTTCTCTTCGGCAGCCTGGCGCCGGAAGGGGCGGTAGTCAAGTCGGCGGCGGTGGCCCCCCAGATGATGAGCCACCGCGGGCCAGCCCGCTGTTTCGACTCCGAGGATGAGTGCGTCGAGGCGATCATGAACCAGGAGTTCAAGGAAGGCGACGTCCTAGTGCTACGCTACGAGGGGCCCAGGGGCGGCCCAGGCATGCCGGAGATGCTCTCCCCTACCTCCATGATCTCGGGCATGGGGGTAGACGACAAGGTGGCCCTGATCACCGATGGCCGCTTCTCGGGCGCCACTCGCGGCGCTGCCATCGGCCACGTGTCGCCGGAGGCAGCGGCTGGCGGCCCCATCGCCGCTCTCCAAGACGGCGATGAGGTGATCATCGATATCGACAACCAGCGCCTGGATACCGGCCTCAGGCAGGGGGAGATCGAGGCGCGCCTGGCCGCTCTGCCCGAGTTCCAGCCCAAGATCAATAGCGGTTATCTAAAACGCTACGCCCAGTCTGTAACGAGCGCCAGCAGGGGCGCCGTCTTTAAGGATTGACGAAGAGATGGCCCTGCGATTGGTAGGGCGATTGGCCATGGTTACGGCAGGAGCCCGCCGCTAGAGGGGAGGAGAAGCGATGGAACTCACGGGAGCGCAGATGATCTGCGAATGTTTGGTGAAGGAGGGTGTGGAGCACTTCTTCGGGATTCCAGGCGGGGCGACCATACCTTTCTACGACATCCTGCCCCAATACCCCCAGCTCAAGCACATCCTGGTACGGCACGAGCAGGTGGC
>CAZSHQ010000132.1:0-1683 GCA_964606995.1 uncultured Dehalococcoidia bacterium
CCTCCAGGCGGCGCACGGCTTCAGTGCCCAGATCCTCGTAGGCCACGATGTCTACTTTCTTGATGTGTCGGGCCAGCAGGGCGCCCGCGCCGCCCACGGCGATGAAATATACCGCCTTGTGCTGCTTGAGGGCATCTCGCACCGCCTGGCCGCGGCCGCCCTTGCCGATGATCCCCTTCAGGCCGGCGGCCAGCAGGGTTGGCGTGAAGCGGTCAAGCCGCATGGAGGTGGTCGGCCCCGCTGAGCCGATGACCTGGCCGGGCTTGGCGGGGGTAGGCCCCACGTAGTAGATCACCTGGCCGCGAATGTCGAAGGGCAGAGATTCGCCCTTCTCCAGCGTCTCGACCATCCGCCGATGGGCGGCGTCGCGGGCGGTGTAGATCACCCCCGTGAAGCGCACGTCATCGCCAATGTGGAGCTTCTCCACGGTCTCGTCGGTTAGGGGAAGCTTGATGTCCATGTTCGGTCTCCCCGTCTATAGCACCGCCTCCTTCAGGCGGGCGCTGTGGCACTGAAGGTTCACGGCCACCGGTAGGGACGTGATATGGGTGGGATGGACCTCCACATGCACTGCCAGGGCAGTGATCCGTCCGCCCACCGCCTGGGGCCCCAGGCCCAGGGCGTTCACCTTCTCCAGGAGCTCCTGCTCCAGTTCCGCCACCTCGGCGTCGGCGTTGAGCCGGCCCACCTTGCGGGTGAGAGCCTTCTTGGCCAGGGACACGGCCATTTCAGCAGTGCCGCCGATCCCCACGCCCACGATCACCGGCGGGCAAGGGTTACCGCCAGCCTCCTCCACCGCTCGCAGGACGAAATCGGTAACGCCCTTCTTGCCCTCGGCGGGCAGGAGGATGGCGAGGCGGGTCATGTTCTCACAGCCGCCGCCTTTGGGCATCACCTGGATCCTCAGCTTGTCGCCGGGCACGATCTCGGTGTGGACGACGGGTGGGGTGTTGTCCTGGGTGTTGATGCGGGCGGAGAAGGGCCTGTCCACGATGGACTTTCGCAGGTAGCCCTTGGTGTAGCCCTCGCTCACGCCCTGCTTTATGCACTCGTTCAGGTCGCCACCCACGATGTGCGAGTCTTGGCCGAGCTCCAGGAAGACCACCGTCGTGCCGGTATCCTGGCAGAGGGGGAGCATTTCCTTCCTGGCCAGTTCGGCGTTCTCCAGGATCTGGTCGAGGATCTTCTGGCCCAGGGGCGATTCCTCCTTCTGGCGAGCCCGCTTCAGCGCCTGAAGAACGTCCTCAGGCAGGAGGGAGGCTGCCTCCTGGCAGAGGCGGGCTACCGTTTCGCTGATGGTCTGGCAGTCGATGTCTCGCATGTCACCTCGATTCTAGCCGTTTCCTGCCGTGGGCTAGGTCTTTACCAGGCCGACCAACTCGAGTACGGCGTCGGCGGCCTTCTTCAGGCCCGCGAGCTCGTCCGGCTCGAGTTCAACCTCGATGACCTTCTCTACTCCGCCGGCGCCTAGCTGGGCCAGCACCCCCACGTAGGAGCCGCTGATGCCGTATTCGCCCTCCAGCCAGACGCTACAGGGCAGGATGCGCTTGCGGTCCAGCAGGATGGATTCCACCATTTCGACCGTGCCACAGGCCGGGGAGTACCAGGCGCTGGTGCCCAGAAGGCCGACGATCTCCGTCCCCGCCTTGCGTGTCCGCTCGACGATGGCGTCGATGCGCTCCT
>CAZSHQ010000133.1:0-1502 GCA_964606995.1 uncultured Dehalococcoidia bacterium
GGCCAAGGGCGAGTTTATCCTGCTCCTGAACCCCGACACGGAGATCGCCGACAACACTTTCGTCCCTATGGTCGCCTACTGTCGGGAGCAGCCGGACGTAGGCATCCTTGGCCCCAAGCTGCTCAACAGCGACGGCTCCTTACAGCTCTCCTGCCGCCGCTTCCCCAGCCATCTCACCGGCCTGTTCAATCGCCAGTCCGTGTTTACTCGCCTCTTCCCCGGCAATCGCTTCTCCAGCCGCTACCTGATGTCTGATTGGAACCACAACAGCATCGCTGAGGTGGACTGGCTGTCGGGGGCCTGCATGCTCTTCCGTCGCCAAATGCTGGAGGGCATCGGTCCCTTGGACGAGGGCTTCTTCATGTACATCGAGGACGTAGACATCTGCTATCGGGCCCATCAGGGCGGCTATCGAGTGGTCTATTTCCCCCAGGCAGTGGTGACCCACCACATCGGCATAAGCAGCGACACTCTGCCTAACAGGAGCATCCTCCAGTGGCACCGCAGCATGTGGCGCTACTACCGCAAGCATATGGGCGGCAATCCTCTGGTGGACGGGCTGACCTTGGCGGGCATTGGCGCCCGCTGTGGCTATCAACTGGTGCTTCAGAACGGGCGACGCTTGCTGGCGGGTAGGGGGCGATCCTCGTAGGGCATCTCCGGCTCGTCCGGCCCGGGCGGCGAAGGGTGGCGTTGGAGACCAACGGCGGAGGCGAGGGCACTCCGTAGGGATGCCACCGAGGCGCTGTTCCACAAGGAGCGGGCGTAGCCCAATCGAAAGAGGACGGCAGTGATAGCAGCGCCGAAGGCAAAGAAGGCCAGGAACTCGGCTGCGGTTGCTTCGAGATAGTGGATGGTGAGTGCCGCCCCCGAGAAGAGGATGCAGAGGGCATAAAGGGAGAGGACGACCGCCCTGTCGCTCAATCCTCTTTGCTCCAGCCGATGCTGGATGTGATCCAGGTCACGAACGAAGGGGTGTCGCAGGTTCGCCAGCCGCCTCACAAAAGCGAGGAGTGTATCCAGAATAGGGAAGCCCAGGGCGACAATGGGCACGCTGACGAACATGCTGCCGGTGACACCGACGGAGCCCTCGATGGCCAGGGCCGCCAGCAGGAAGCCCAGCAGCAATGCCCCTGAATCTCCCAGCAGGCGCGAGGCCACCGGCAGGTTGAGGGGAAGGAAACCAGCACAGGCTCCCGCTACCGCCACCAACTGAGCGGCCACCAGGGGGTTGTCCACATCTGCGGCGATGAAGGCCAGGGGAACGGCCACGATGATCGCTACACCCGCCGCTACCCCATCTTTGCCATCGATGAGGTTCATGGCATTGGTCAGGAACACCAGCCAGAGGATGGTGAGCACGGGGGCCGCCCATCCCAGGGAAAAGGTGGCGCCCCAGGGCAGGGATATATCCTCTATACGGTAGCCGATCACAAATACCAAGGAGGCGGCTGCTATCTGCACCAGGAACTTGATCTTGAAATTCACCTCCCGCAGGTCGT